>SCST01000357.1 GCA_004299465.1 Methylovulum sp.
GTAATTCAGGCTTAAACGCACTTGATTGCTGTCATAACCCATACCCAGCGCATCGGTATCGACATGCCGGTAAGCCAGGCTTGACAGCGCATGGCCCTGCCAAAAGCTATAGCTTAAGCCGACATCATAGGTTTGCGTAGTGCCGTAAGCGCGATATATCCAGCCCGGCAACGCGTCATCCTTATGAATGGCATCGACGCGGCCCAGCACACTGCCGGAAACGCTGTTGAGCAGGTTGTTGCTGGTAATATCGCCCCAGCGCCAACCGTAAGATACATTGAAGCGCAAGCGCTCGGAGACAGACAAGTTCAGTTGGGCTTCAACGGTATGCCCCTGAATATCAAACACAGAACCTGGAATAGCAGCCAGCTCAGGATGCTCGGGATGCGCCAAGTCGGGACCGTCGCGCTGGTCAAAGCGGTACACGATATGCGCATGCAAGACATCATGGTGCAGCCATTTCGAAAGCCGCACGCTGCCGAGAACTTTTTCACCGCTACGCAACGCGCTGGCGGAAAAAACAGGCTCGGCCGAGGCGCTAAAGCTGATAACCGGCGCTTCCCAACCCAGGCCGAATTTATGTGTCAGCGTCGCACTGCCGCCCAGCGTATATTGATCCAGCAACTCAAAACGATGATGTAAATCGCCGCTGAATATCGCGTTTAAATAAATACGGGTATGTTTATCCAGTTGATACGCGCGCCCCGCCGATAAAAAACCCGACCAGACATAATCGTCGAGCGCCTGCGCGGAAAATAACGAGGTATTGATATTGTCATCGAAGCGCGCGGAAAGCCGGCTGTCGGACAACCATTCCACCCATTCCGCACGCACCGGGGCCACACAGAAAAACAGCAAAACCGAAACCGGCTGCCATAGCTTATCGCGTTTTAACATAGCCATCTCCACTAACATATTAATTTTCCCATAAGTTCTCGCTTCCATTTTATGGAAAGACAGTGCAAGAACTTATGGGAAAATTAATACCCATCCAATAAGTTGCCGTGAGTTGCCGCGCGATTACACCACGCTATCGCCGGCTGCCATTCAGGAATAACATCGTGTTCTGCCGCGCCCAGGCATCGATTTCCGCCTCATCAGGGGTTTGCTCGAGACCAAGCTGCAGCTTCTGGAAACGCTCGCTACGCAATACACTCAAGAACTGGTCGGCAAGGACGCGCGCATCCACCGACGTAAAGTAGCTCGCCTGTTGTTGCCGCACAAAAAACTGCGCCAGATGGTCGAGTGTGCGTTGCGGCCCCTGCTCGTAATATTGCGCGGCAAGATCGGGAAATCGCAACGATTCGCCGATCAGTATCGCACGCATGCGCATCGCGTCAGGGCGCGTGACACGAAATAAAAATTGCCGGGCAAAAGAGATCAATACTTCTTCCGGCGAGGATTCCTGGGTTTGCTCTTCCGACAAGCTAGCGACAAACTGGTCGCTGCAACGCCGTATGACGGCCCCGAACAGCCCGGCCTTGCCGCCGAACTGGCTATAAACCGTCCGCATCGATACGCGCGCATCGCGCGCAATTGTTTCCAAACTCAAATTGCCGTAGCCGTGTTCCAGGAACAGCGTGACGGCGGTGTCCAGCAAACGATCGCGGCTTAACTGCTCCTCTCCCTTACGAGGTCGTCCGCATTTAATCATCATAGCACTCATGAAATTAGTTGACTCAGCTTGGGATAATACCTTAAATTAAATGATAATATATTTTACCATTAATTTTTCCGCCGACTATGGGGTGCAACAGCATGAAGAACAAAACGGGTATGTGGACAATCATTCATTGCTTGATTCTTCCAGGACGTTGTTTAAAAAATACGGCATCCGTAGGGCGTGCCGTGCGCGCCTTAACTCTCAAGGCGCGCACAGCACGCCCTACGGGTACAGCGCTACACTTATCTGGATACACAAGTATTTTGAACCTTTACGCAACGCCGTTTAAACGACATATTGGCAGCAGTCTGCTAGCGGCGCTCATGTTAATCGTAGTGACTGGCTGTAAAAATCAGGCCGACTCAGCGGCTAAGCCTGCACAAAGTCCGTCCACCAGGGTCAAAATCGCGCAAGCGCTGGCCCAGGACGTGACTGAATGGGACGAATATACCGGCCGCATCGAAGCCGTCGAGGCGGTTGATGTCCGCGCCCGCGTCAGCGGCTACCTGGAGCACATTCATTTTCGGGCCGGCGAATATGTCAAAAAAGGCGATTTGTTATTTGAAATCGACGCTAAGCCGTTCAAGGCGCAACTGAACTATGCCGAAGCCGAGCTGGAGCGCGCCAAATCGCGGCAGGAGCTTGCGAAAAACGATTTTACGCGCGCCGAGCGCCTGTTTCGCGCCAAGGCTATTTCCGGCGAGGAACACGATGCCCGCGGTAAAGGCTTGCGTGAAGCGGCGGCGGCTGTGCAATCGGCTGAGGCGAATGTGTACAGCGCGAAACTGAACCTCGACTACACGAAGATACGCTCGCCAATAGACGGGCGCATCGGCCGCGAACTGATCACGGCAGGCAATGTCGTCAACGGCGGAGGCGGCGATGCAACGCTGTTGACTTTCATCGTTTCGACCGACCCGGTCTATGTTTATGTCGACGCCGACGAACGTTCGGTGCTGAAATACCGGCGTCTTTCCGGTACTGCCGACCCCGCGCAAACACCGGCGGAGCTGGCCGTCGCCGACGAAGACCAATTCCCGCACCAGGGCCGTCTCGACTATATCTCGCCGCGTGAAAATGCCGCGACCGGCACCGTCAGCTTGCGCGGCGTCTTTGCCAATAAAGACGGCCTGCTAAGCCCAGGCTTTTTCGCCCGCATGCGCGTGCGCGGCAGTGCGCCCTACCCCGCCCTGCTGCTGCCTGACCGCGCGATAGGCACGGACCAGGCGCAACGCTTCGTCTGGGTCGTCAACCCGGACAACCAGGTGGAATACCGCAAGGTGGAACTCGGCGCGCATATCGGCCAGTCGCGCGTGATTGCCGACGGCTTGCAGCCTGGAGAATGGGCGGTTATCGAAGGCCTGCAAAAACTCAAGCCGGGCATTAAAGTCGATCCCGAACGCATCTCGCTCAGCGAACCCTTAACACAATAACAAGCCATGAACCGATTCACGCATTTTTTTATCGATCGCCCGATTTTTGCGTCGGTCTTATCGATCCTGATCGTACTGGTCGGCGGTCTCGCGCTGATCGGCTTGCCGATTGCGCAATACCCGGAAATCGCCCCGCCCACCGTCGTCGTTAACGCGACCTATCCGGGCGCCAACGCCAAGGTCGTCACCGAAACGGTCGCGACGCCGATCGAGCAGGAAGTCAACGGCGTCGAGGACATGCTGTATATGTCGTCGCAGTCGACGAACAGCGGCAATATGTCGTTGACGATCACGTTCAAACCCGGCACCAATCTCGATAAAGCGCAGGTGCTGGTGCAAAACCGGATTGCGCTGGCCGAGCCCAAATTGCCGGAAGAAGTCAACCGCCAGGGCGTCAGCGTTAAAAAACGCAGCCCGGACTTGAGCCTGGTCGTCAACCTGGTTTCCCCCGACAAGCGCTACGACAGCGTTTACCTCAGCAATTACGCCTTGCTGCAGATCAAGGACACGCTGGCGCGGCTACCCGGCGTCGGCGATATTCTGGTATTCGGCGCGCGCGATTACAGCATGCGCCTGTGGCTGAATCCCGAACAGATCGCCGCGCGCAATATGATTGCGAGTGATGTCGTAGCGGCCATCCGCGAGCAGAACGTGCAGGTCGCAGCCGGTGTCGTAGGCCAGCAGCCCTCATCGGAAACTACCGACTTCCAGTACACGGTCAGCACCTTGGGACGCTTGATGGAGCCTGAGCAGTTTGGCGACATCGTCATCAAGCAGGGCGGCGACGGCGAGATAACGCGGCTTAAGGATGTCGCGCGTATCGAGTTGGGCGCCAGGGATTACAACGCCGGCCTGGTTTTGGACGGCGAACCCACGGTGGGGCTGGCGATTTTCCAATTGCCCGGCTCCAATGCGCTGGACACGAAACAGGCCGTCGTCGATGCGATGGAAAAGCTGAAAACCCGCTTCCCGGACGGCCTGGATTACCTGCTGGTATACGATACCGTGGTGTTCGTGCAGCAATCGATCGACGCCGTCGTCAAGACCTTGTTCGAAGCGATCCTGTTGGTCGTGCTGGTCATCATCGTATTCCTGCAAAACTGGCGCGCGACGATCATTCCGCTGCTGGCCGTGCCGGTTTCGCTGATCGGCACGTTCGCGGTGATGTCGGCGCTGGGCTTGTCGCTGAATACCTTGTCGCTGTTCGGGCTGGTCCTCGCCATCGGCATCGTCGTCGATGACGCGATCGTTGTCGTCGAGAACGTCGAACGCCACATCGCGCGCGGACTTTCCGCCAGGGACGCCACGCGCAAGGCAATGGACGAGGTCGTCGGACCCATTGTCGCGACAGCACTGGTATTGGTTGCCGTGTTCGTGCCCACCGCGTTCATCACCGGCGTTTCCGGCGCGTTCTATAAACAATTCGCGTTGACGATCGCCGTATCGACGGTGATTTCAGCGTTCAATTCATTGACTTTAAGCCCGGCCCTGTGCGCATTGATGCTCGATAAGGCGCATCATGACAAGGACAGATTCACCCGCGTGTTCGAATGGCTGTTCGGCTGGTTTTTCGGCGCGTTCAACCGCTTCTTCGAGCGCTTCAGCAAGGGCTATGCCCGGCTGGTCGGCAGGTTAATCCGCATGACCGCTATCGTATTGATAGCCTATGCCGGGCTGAACGGGCTTAATTTCCTGGCCTTTGAAAAAGTGCCCACAGGCTTTATCCCGCAACAGGATCAAGGCTACCTGATTCTTTATGCGCAGTTACCCGATGCGGCATCGCTGGCGCGCACGCAGGCCGTCGTCCAGCAAGCCACCGGCATTATCCTGACGACGGAAGGCGTCAAGCATGTCAATGCCTACGCGGGCTGGTCGATCCTGAGCGGGGCCAGCCAATCCAATGTCGCGACGATGTTTGCGCGTCTCGATGCGTTCGAAAATCGCGCAGGGCATCCCGAACTGCATGCCGACGCCGTCGTCAAGCAGCTTGCCCAGCGCCTTTCGATAATCCCGGACGCGCGCATTGCGGTGTTTGCGCCACCGCCCATCCGCGGTATGAGTTCGGTAGGCGGGTTCAAACTGCAAATCCAGGACCGCAGCAATGCCGGCATAGCCGAACTGCAAAAAACCAATGCCGAGCTGATCGCCAAAGGCAACCAGCAACCGGGGCTGACCGCGTTGTTCACAACCTTCCGCGCCGATGTGCCGCAGCTTTTCGTCGATGTCGACCGTACCCGCACGAAAGCGATGGATGTGCCTCTGAAAGACGTGTTCGATACCTTGCAAATCTACCTGGGCTCGCTTTATGTCAACGACTTCAACACCTTGGGCCGGACTTACCAGGTCGTTGCACAAGCCGATTCGCAGTTTCGCATGAAGCCTGAAGACATCGCCAAGCTGAAGACGCGCAACCGCGAAGGCGGCATGGTGCCCTTAGGCTCGCTGATCGACGTCAAGGAAACGACCGGGCCCGACAAGATCACGCGTTACAACATGTACCCGGCCGCCGAAATCAACGGCGGCACGTTACCGGGCACCAGTTCCGGCCAGGCCATAGCCATCATGAATCAACTGCTGGCTGCGGAATTGCCGCCGGGCTTTGATTTCGAATGGACCGAACTGAGCCTGCAACAGGTGTTGGCCGGCAATGTCGCGCTGCTGGTTTTTCCGCTCAGCGTCGTGTTCGTGTTTTTGGCGCTGGCGGCGCAATACGAAAGCTGGTCGCTGCCGTTTGCCGTGATCCTGATCGTGCCGATGTGCATCCTGTCGTCGATGACCGGCGTCGGCTTGAGCGGCATGGACAACAATATCTTCACGCAGATCGGCTTTATCGTACTGGTCGGTCTTGCGAGCAAGAACGCAATCCTGATCGTCGAATTCGCAAAGCGCCGCCAGGAAAGCGGGTTAAGCCGTTTCGACGCTGCCGTCGAAGCCGCCGGCATCCGCTTACGGCCTATATTGATGACGTCTTTCGCCTTCATCATGGGCGTGTTCCCGCTGGTCGTCGCCGAGGGCGCCGGCGCGGAATCGCGGCGGCTGTTGGGCACGGCGGTATTCAGCGGCATGCTGGGCGTGACCGTGTTCGGCTTGCTGCTGACGCCGGTGTTTTATGTGATGACGCAGGCGGCGGCGCAACGCTTGCGCTCACCACGGCATAAATGACCCGCTGATCAATGATGAACATCGTAGGGCGTGCCGCGCGCGCCAACGAGGTAATTCCCAATTGCGGAAAAGGCGCGCGCGGCGCGCCCAACCCCATCCTTTTCGACAACCTGCTCCCGGTCTATGAAACAAATAACCCACACACCGCGAAAATATTGCAGAACCTTCGGCTTGACAGGGCTTGCCGCCGCGCTGCTGAGCGCCTGCGCCGTCGGCCCCGACTACCGACCACCGGTAACCGATATAACGCCAGCCTTCAGCCATGCCGCGCACGCTGAATTTTCCGCGCAAGTCGTTGAAACCACCTGGTGGAAACTGTTTAACGACAAACTATTGACCGAACTGGTCGCCCAGACCCTTCAGCATAACCGTGAGCTTGAGATAGCCGAGGCCAATCTGCGCGAAGCGCGGGCGCTCTACATGGAAAGCGGTTTAAACCTGGCACCGGCAATCACGGCGCATGCCAATTACACCGAGCAAAAGCGCAGCACCGCCGCGTTAAATAACCGCGCCTTCGTACCGCGCGAACTGAAGCTTTACAACACCGGTTTCGACGCCTCCTGGGAAATCGATTTCTTCGGCCGTGTGCGTCGTAATGTCGCCGCCAGCAGCCGCGAAGTCGAAGCACAGGAAGCCAGTCTCAGGGATCTTAGCATCAGCCTGATCGCCGAAGTCGCCAGGAACTATTTTGAATTGCGCGGCCTGCAAAACCAGCTGGATGTCGCGAACAAGAACATCCAAAACCAGAAGCAGACGCTGGAAATAACCCGCGTCCGGCTCGAGAGCGGCCGCGGTACCGAGCTTGATACATCGAGAGCGTCCGCCCAGCTCGATGCCACGCGGGCGATACTCCCGACGCTGGAAAGCGCCGTCTACCGCGCCATACACCGGCTCGGCATACTCACGGGACAACTCCCCGGCGCATTGACGGCTAAACTATCATTAGCCGCGCCGATGCCCAAAAGCCCTAAGACCCTAGCCATCGGCAAACCGGCCGAGCTGCTGCGCCGCCGGCCCGACATCCGCATCGCCGAACGCACATTGGCGGCGTCCACCGAACGCATCGGCGTCGCGACGGCCGACCTGTTCCCGCGCGTCAGCTTCGTCGGCACCATTGCCCTGGAAGCCAATAACGTGGCCGGCCTCGGTGCGGGCGGTGCCGATTCTTATTCGGTCGGCCCCCGCATCACTTGGGCGGCCCTGGATTTAGGCCGAGTCTACGCGCGCATCAAGGCCGCCGACGCGCATGCCGAAGCCGATCTTGCCCGCTATGAACAGACGGTGTTGAATGCGCTGGAAGAAACCGAAAACGCACTGGTCAATTACAACCGTGAACAGGCCCGGCGCGACTTGCTGAAATCCGCCGCGCTAGCCAGCGAAAACGCCGACAAACTCGCGCATTTGCGCTTTGAAGAAGGCGTAGCCGATTTCCTGACCGTGCTCGATACCGAGCTGCGCCTGTTGCAGGACCAGGAACTGCTGGCGCAAAGCGAAACGGCGACGGCGACGGCGTTGGTCGCGGTGTTCAAGGCATTGGGCGGAGGTTGGGAGTCATCGCAAACCCAGTAGACTATCTTCTCGCAATGGCCTGGGACACTGAAACGATCGGGTATGATAAACTCCGGCATACCGGACGAAACCTGCACCACCGCATTTACCGCCCCGGAAACAACAAGCCTGCCAGGACAACCCGCCATGAGTATTCCGTTTGCCAGCCAACATACCCCGTCATTTCCGGCTCTGCTACAGCAGCTTGGGGCATCGGTACTGGTATCCACTTACCAGGCCGGGCAGCTGATTATCCTGCGCGCCGAAGGCGAAGTGCTGAACACGCATTTTTGCGAACAGGAGAAGCCGATGGGACTGGCCGCGCACCGGGAACGGCTCGCAGTCGGCACGGCTTACCAACTCTGGGAATATGCTAACCTGCCGGCCGTAGCGGACAAATTCACTGATCCCGTCATCCATGACGCCTGCTACCTGCCGCGCACGGTACATATCACCGGCGATATCGACATCCATGAATTGGCTTACGCCGATGACGGCGAGCTGTGGCTGGTAAATACCCGCATGTCCTGTTTATGTACACTGGATTCGGCTTACAGCGTCGTACCGCGTTGGCGGCCGCCGTTTGTCAGCGCCTATGACCTGAGCGACCGTTGCCACCTGAACGGCATGGCCCTCAAAGACGGCCGGCCCGCCTTCGTTACATGCCTCGGGAAAACCGACAACGCCGCAGATTGGCGCGCCAATAAAGCCTCCGGCGGCCTGCTGATGCAGGTGCCGGATGGGCGTATTGTTATCGAAGGTTTGTCGATGCCGCACTCGCCGCGTTGGCATCAAAATAAACTGTGGTACCTGGAATCCGGCGCCGGACAGCTGTGTACGGCCGACCCGGAAACGGGCAAGAAAACGCTTATCGCACAATTGCCGGGATTCACGCGCGGCTTGGATTTCTGCGGACGATACGCCTTTATCGGCCTGTCGCAAGTGCGCGAAACCGCGGTTTTCTCAGGCTTGCCGTTAACCGCCCAGGCCGGAGAGCGGCATTGCGGGGTATGGGCAGTCGATATTGACAGCGGCCAGGTTATCGGCTGCGTCGCTTTTACCGGCTCGGTGCAGGAAGTCTTCGCGATCCAGGTGTTGCCACACCGTTTCCCGGTATTACTGGACATTGACGATCCGCTGGTGCGCAGTTCTTATTCACTGCCCGACGCCGCGCTGGCGGAAATCGCGGCCCCGGACCCGGTAACCGCCGCCTTCGAGCAAGCCACGCAACAACACCGTGAAGGCAATCTGGATGCCGCTATCGACGCTTATCGCAAGCTCTTAGCTCAGGCACCGGCACATATCGCCGCACGTTACCAGCTCGGCTTGGCGTTAACCGAACAGCAGCGCTGGCAAGAAGCTACCGACGCGTTATTAAGCGTCATCGCAGAGCAACCCGGCCACGCCGAAGCGCACAACAGCCTGGGCCTGTGTTTCGCGGCGCGGGAAAACTGGCCGCAAGCTTTATCGCACTACGAGCAGGCGCTGGCCGCCGACCGGCAATACGCCGTCGCGCATGTCAATCGCGCGATGATCCTGCTTAAATTGGGGCGTTTGACCGAAGGCTGGGAAGAATACGAATGGCGCTGGCAAACGCCTGCATTAACGCCGTTTGAATGTCCGCAGCCGCGTTGGCAAGGCGAAGCTATCAACGATAAGGTCCTGCTCGTGCATACCGAGCAAGGTGCCGGCGATGCGATTCAATTTGCACGCTTCCTGCCGCACGCGGCAAAACATTGCAAAAAGCTGGTGCTGGTTTGCGCCGAATCGCTACGCCCGTTGCTGGCGAGCGTCGAAGGCGTCGCGGAAACGCGTGTGCCGGATGCCGCCCTGCTGGACAGTTTCGATTATATCTGTCCGCTGATGAGCTTGCCGCGAATATTGGGTATTACGTTGGATAAGCTGGCCCTTACCTCGCCGTATCTGCACATTCCCGGCTATATCAGCGTACCTGAATTTACCGGCGACAAGCGCTTGCGCGTAGGATTCCGCTGGGCGATGGATGACAGCGATTTGCAGTCCCCTTGCCCGCTCGAACATTGGCTGCCGCTATTCACATTACCGGGCATTGTTTTTTATAGCCTGCAAACGCCTGTCAGCCCTGCAGAATCCGAACTACTGATGACTCACGGCGTTATCAACCTGGAACCGGAACTTGGCGATTACGCCCGCAACGCGGCATTGATAGACCAACTTGACCTGGTCATCAGCGTCGATACCCCGGTAGCGCATTTAGCCGGCGCGCTGGGCAAGCCGGTATGGGTGTTGCTCGGGCCGCACGCCGACTGGCGCTGGCTGCTCGATCGTGACGACAGTCCCTGGTACCCATCCATGCGCTTGTTCCGGCAAAAATCGCCGGAGGACCGGCAAGCAATTATTGACCGCGTGCGTTTGGAATTGAGCGGAACCAGCTCTCAAAGCCTATGAGCCCAGTGGCGGCGCAGCCGTTTGAGGGCGATAAAAATCCTTATGAAACAAATACACACTGTGCTATAACATCGCCTCGCAACACCAAAAACAATAATACAACCCCAAAAGGTGAGGAGATTTTATGATTCGCAAAATACATGCATTTTTAGCTTTGATACTGCTGTCATTCATATCAAACCCGTTATCCGCAGAAACCGTCACTATTAATATAAAAGATTTCCTGTTCGATCCAGGCAGTAAAACAATCAACCTGGGAGATAGTGTTAAATGGGTTAACCAGGATTCCTTTGCCCATACCAGTACTTCAGACACTAATCTGTGGGACAGCAAGAACCTATCATCAGGCGCCTCGTTTACCCGGCTTTTCGATAAAGCAGGCAAATTTACCTACCACTGCCATATTCACCCGGACATGACCGGGACAATCATAGTCCGCACAGCCGAACAGGCCCGCATCAAGCTCGGTAAAGACATCATCACAGCAAACCCAAAGCAGCTCCCGATTAAACTCAATCTTGCCGGCAAGAACACCGACCAGGTTTATCTCGGCAGTTACATCGTCAATGCGCAGGGGGCTTGCGCCGATTGCCATAGTTGTCCCACCTACGCCGAAGGACACGACCCGTACAAAGGGGAACCCAAGCAATTTAATACCGCCGGCTATCTCTCCGGCGGCCGGGCGTTCGGACCGTTTACCTCGGCCAATATAACCCCCGATAGCACCGGCAAACCCGCCGGCATTACCCTGGCCCAGTTCAAGAACCTGCTCCGTACCGGGCATGATCCGCACGCCCCGGAGAATATCCTGCAGGTCATGCCCTGGCCTATCTACGGGATGATGAGCGATCACGATCTTGACGCGGTCTACACCTACCTGAAAAGCATCCCGCCCCTGCCAACGCCTGCGGCAAATTGTAATTAACAGGGCTAAACGGAGTTTGGGATAAAATGATAACGCAACAGGGGGTTCGCCCAAGCTGTTGCGTTTTAAAATGCCGGTGGGATCGAATCCACGGCAAATTCTACAACAGCACGTTGTAACTTGCCCCGCAGCTAGAGAAATGGAGCGCAGATAACATAAAAGATTTTTCTTGTGTTATCTGTGTTTATCACTTGTGCCCTGTGGGTATATCCATCTGCGTCATCCGCGTTCCATTGTATTTGACGGCAACTTTCAGCATTACACGACTCGACCGCCCCTATACCCGCTTAAGCAATTGATAATAAGGTGAAAAATGAAAACCTACCTGTTCCCCGGCCAAGGCTCCCAGTACAAAGGCATGGGCGCGACTTTATTTGACGAGTTCCCGGAAATAACCCAAGCGGCGGACAGTATTCTGGGGCTTTCGATCAAAGAACTCTGCCTTCA
>SCST01000358.1 GCA_004299465.1 Methylovulum sp.
CTGCCTGGGCTGTGGGCAATATTGCCTGGTGGTCCGTAGACAGGCAGCGGCCCGGCTATCCAACATTAATACTAACAGGAGTGCAAGCCTTGCTTGCAAAGGCCAATTGTTTAAGCCGGGACATCCTGAAACAGCAAACCTTCCAGGTTTTAGAAACCTGGAAGGTTTTGTTCCCCACTTAGGAATAAGCATGAAACAAGTTCGGCAACGGGTAACTATTTAGCGCCTTAGTGTAGGGCGTGCTGCGCGCGCCATCAACGGACTGGCGCGTTTACCCACGCGCCGGAGAAGGCGCGCGCAGCACGCCCTACGCTTCAGGCAAAGATCTGAATAGTTACGGTACAACTGTAGGAGCGACAGATTCGCATCGTGCGGATACCCTCTAGGCACAAGTAAATTCGCACCTACATCGGACGTTTGCATAAGTTGTTTCATGCCCATTCCTTATGGGGATAGTTATTGCAAGCAAAGCTTGTACTCCATTCATAAATCCAAATCGACGACATGACTGACATTAGCATCGAGATGCAAGCCACAAACACGCCGAAAGTGACCGCTGTTGTCCCTTGCCGCAGCGGCAGCCGGCGCGTTGTTAACAAGAATACCCGGCCTTTCGGCGGTTTTGCTCACGGCCTGCTGGAGCTTAAACTGAGACAGCTCGACGCCGTTGCCGGCGTAGATGAGATTTTGGTCACGACCAACGATCCCGTCGTGACCGGGATTGTCGATACTATCCGCGCAACACTGGCTAAACCCGTGATACTCGACCGCAGGCCCGACGAATATGCCGCCGATGATTCATTGCAAGGGCTGATCGGCTATTTGGGCAAGATTGTCGATACCGATGTGATCGCGTGGACGCATGTGACGTCGCCGCTGTTTGTGCCGGCGCTTTATGAAGCCGCTTTGGCGGCCTACGCGCAAGCGAAACAGGCGCAATCGGCAGATAGCCTGATGGCGGTCGATGTTGCGCAGACCTTTGCGCTACGCTCCGGTGCATGGATCAGCCATGACGCTAATGTTAAACGCTGGCCACGCACCCAGGACCTGGAAAAAATATTTCTCGTCAACAGCGCGCTGTTTGTCATTGACAAGCCTTTGATGGTATCGCTACAGGACCGCGTAGGACATCAGCCGTTTTTGTTCGAGACGCCGTCCTTGTATGGATTCGATATTGATTGGGAAGAAGATTTTGCGCTGGCTGAAGTTTTGTACGAGGCGCTGCTTGGCCGCGATTTAGACGCTACCGCACTCGGCAATGGAGCGAATAGCGCCTATGCCTAAAAAAATTGCTATCGTAGGATCATCGCATGTCTCATGGTGGGAACATGCGATAGCAACCCGGCAAATACCGCAACCGCATGACGACATTACCTTTATCGGCCGTGGTGCGATGCCGATTTGGGGGGATTTCATCCGTTCGGGAATCGCCGGCATCGAAGACCAGGTCGACCAGGTCTTCTTGCTGTTGGGCGACTTCCGTCACGGCAACCGGGTGTTGACTGACGATAAATTCCTGCGCACCGGTAATACTTCGGGGAATTTTTTAAATATTGCCAAGGAATTGATTTCCGACGAAAACGACAAAATCCTGCTGCAACTCATCGTCAGCTTTTTGCAGGAATTGCGTGAGCGCTTGGGACCCAAACTTCGCATCCTGTTCTGGTCGCTGACATTCCGCGAGTTCCAGAGCCTGGAAAATGGGCGTTATGGCGGCCGCGGAAATTATCATCACCCGGTTTGGAACCTGGTCGATTTGGTCGACCGGTTCCGTGATGTCGCGGTCGACACAACGCCGTTGACGGCGTTACCTATTCACAGTTTTTTCCTCGATGCCAGCGGCCACCCGAACGTCAAGGGCCATGCGTTTTTATACCGCGTATTGAGCGGACTCGATGCCCTGGCCGCTTACGAGTCGGTGTGCGCCGATTTCGGTGCCTGCAGTCCCCTGCTGTTCCCGCCGGATGCCGACCGCTACCGCGTCAATATCACCGGCGATTCAATTGCCTTCAAAGCATTGGAGAAAGCGGCGCGCACGCGCTATTTCCTGATGCCTGCCGCTTGGGAAGTCAATGATTTAAAGACGGCTAAGGCTGCGGCGGGGCAATATGACCGCGTCGTGTACCTTTCCGGCTTGCATTTCCAGGATGAAGACCCGCAGCAAATCAACGCGAAGATTGCCGAGGAAAAAACGCGGATAGCGCGCTTGAATCCCGGCCGGCCGGTGCTGGTTATTTTCTGGGATCAATGGGCGCGTGAAGTCGTATCAAAGCGCCCCGAATATCATCAGCATTATTTGCCTAAAATGGCCGAGGGTTATGCCGAACGCATCGAGCAGGCATTTGCGCCTTACCAGGTCGGGCGCTTGAGCACTGTCGCTGCCGGCGATGCCGATGGCATGGTTGAATTCGGCGGTTCTTTCTATCCCAGCGGCAAAGGTTATGCCGCGCTGTTTCATCTGATGATTTCGGAAGCAGGGCTGCCTACGGCTTTTTCGCGCTATCAGCAGATGGTCGCTCATTGCCTCGGGCCGGTCGGCGGTGCTAGAGCGGACACTGGATCAGCCCGCATGCAGGGGCATTTCGACGGTATCGGCGTTTCCGGCGAGCTTTGCGGTTGGGCGTTCGACCCTGATGCGCCGCAGAGCCGGGTTCCCGTCTATATCTTTGCCGGGAATCAACCGATAGCATCGCTGGTCGCCGATAGGTTCCGCGCGGATCTGGTGTCTGTAGACGGCAGCGACGGATATTGCGGGTATTCGTCAGGCCCATTAGCGTTGTCGCTGCTCAGGAATTTGCATGCCGGCGTTGAAATTCGCGCGAGTTTCGATGCGGAAGGCCGGCTTGAATTGCCCAACAGTCCAGTAAGACTCGACCAGGAAGCGCTAAGCAGGCTGTCGCTTACCGCGATACAGCCGTGGCAAGGCGAATATCAGGCGACGAAACAGCAACGTGGGGATTACCGTATTCCCAGCGACGGCAGCAGCCTGTTTATCGCAAAAAAAATAGCTTCGGAAAACGACCCGTCGATATATCCGCGCACAGACTTGGTATTGGACTATGCCGTCGTCGAAAGCGTAAAAAGGCTTCCGGCATTTTTTAAAGCCGTCGTCCGTGCGCGCGTGATCGGCGGCATCTACCGCGAAGACGGCAGCTTGGAACCGGCGGCATTGGGCAGCAGTGCGTTAGGTGTGTTCCAGCTCGCCGATCGTATCCTTACGACAACACCTACCCGTCATATCGATGCCGAATGCCTGTACGGCGGCATGATACTCAACCACTACGGACATTTTATTATCGAAGGCCTGGCCAGGGCCCACGCGTTCCAGCGTTTTGCGTCATTACCTATCGTTTTTACGCTGCCTTATGCGGACATAAGCCAGGCTGCGGGACTGCCGGTTTATATAAAGGCAATGTTCGAATTGCTGGGCATAGCGCAGGAGCGGATCATCCTGGTCCAGGAAACCACTTCATTCAAAAAACTGGTGATTCCGAAGGTTGGTATGCGATGGTGGGATTTTCTCGACGCCGGCCATCAACAGGCAATGGCGGCGCAGGTTAAAAAATCTTTCGGCGCAGATTATCCGCTTCAGAAACACGGGAGTATTTATCTATCCCGCTCGAAGCTGAGCACCAGCCACGACGGCAATGTCATTTGCGGCGAGGCGGAATTTGAAAATTACCTCAGGACCCAAGGCTTTACGGTGGTGTACCCGGAAACCCTGACGGTTAAAGAGCAGGTTAGGTTGTTCTGCTCCGCGCGCAACGCCGTCGGCTTTGTCGGCAGCGGCTTCCATACCTTGCTGTTGTGTGCGGATGCTCCGGAAAAAATAGTCTACCTGAACCGCAAAAAAGCCGCCGTCAATCCGCAGTTTCCATTGATCGATAAGGTATTGCATATCGACGGCCATTATCTCGACGGCGTTATCCGAAATTCCGCAAGGATCACGCTGGTGGATTTTGAAGCGGTTTCACGTGCTTTGCTGGCGTCAGGCTTGGTGCAGAAACCTTTCGATGCGGGACGGCATGATTTGGAAACGGAATTCGGCTTATTGTCGGACTGGCTGGACATCAAGAAGAAGGGCAAAAGCTTGTCGGAACAGGACAGGAAACGCTTGGAAGTCATTGCCGGCCGCTGCCTGAACCGGGTCGTCGTCGAAGAAGCGCAGGGGCTATTGTGATGAAGCGTAGACTTAAAAAAATGCTCGTGATAGGCCCAAGCCATGTCAAAAGGCTGGAACATGCGGTCAACGGCGGTATATTGCCCGAATCCGCGTTAACGATTGAGTTTTTAGGGCGCGACGGTATGCCGATTTGGCATCCGGTGTTTACCAGGCATTTACAATCCGCCGATTACGAGCACATTTTTGTTATTGTCGGCGATTTCCGCTTCGGCAATAAGATTTTTGCCCAGACTGAAGCAAAAAATGCCGGCGGCGTGGCTAAGGAGCTGATTAATCTTGATAACGACACAAAACTGTATGAAAAAAGCCTGGCTAAAATAGACGAATGGATAGCCGCTTTCGGCAATAAGATCAGCTTTTTATTCTGGGATTTATTGGGCCGGGAGTTCGCCAACAGGCGCGATAATAAATACATAAGCGACGGGCGATATTGCCATCCCAGTTGGAATTACGATGAGGTTTCGGAACGTTACCGGGACCATATCTTCGATGCCGGTTTCCTTAAAAATGCGTGCATGGACCGGTTAACGGTGGATAGCGCCAACCATTTCAGCATGTTTGCGTACCTGATGATCATCGACGCCCTCCAGCATATCGGGCAAAAGAAATATATTAACAAGGCAGAGCTTGAATTTAAATTCAAGGTGCTGGACAGCAAGTTTAATCAAATGCCGTTGGCCGATACTTACCTGGTCTGCGACCCGCCGATTTTTAACCGCCTGGCCGAGGCTTTAGCTAAAGGTGCGTTGCCGGGGCATAAAAAACTTCAACTCTTGACGGTCCAGGCGTTTGTTGCCCAAAAAATGTCGGCGTCGCTGGATGGCGGCGCAAAAGTTTTGTACCTGAGCAGTTTCCGCTATATCGACGGTGAAGACAATGCCGCCAAATACCGACGCTTTGTCAATACGCTGGATAAAATCGGCCGGGACCGGGCCGGGATTAACGTCGTGTTTTATGATTACCTGTGTGACTATGTTTCCGGGTTGCGAAAAAAACAGCAGCAACAAGTGGTTAATTTATCCGACCCGGCCGATGCCTATTCGCTTCAAAGCTTGCAGGAAGTCCATGCCAATGCCATCGGCTATCCACTGGATAATTTCGAATTTTTACATTCGCTGTTTGAATTAAGCGGGCGCCTGCCCAATTTTAAAGGCTTTATCTTTTTGCTGATGTCCGCTTCACTGGGACAAGTACCTGCGGAATATGTCGATTTTTATTACGGCTATTTTATTGGCGATGTATTTGCAACGGCCAATGAAGGTTTTTTTGCAAGCTAACTCGCAAACAATAATCCCCCGGCCGCATCGTTCTTTGACTTGTGTAGGGCGCGCCGTGCGCGCCTTCTCCGATACTTGGGTAACGCGCCAATCCGTTGGCGCGCACAGCACGCCCTACAACAAACACCTGAACACCTAGGGCAAAATCGCCCTATCATCTAAGCCACTAATTCATCAAGATATTTTTCAGCATCCAACGCCGCCATACAACCGGCTCCGGCGGAGGTGATCGCCTGCTTGTATACGGAATCCATCACATCGCCGGCGGCAAATACACCTTCAACGCTGGTCGATGTCACATTACCGTGTATGCCGCTGTTAACTTTGATATAACCGTGTTCCATCTCCAATTGGCCTTCAAAGATCGCCGTGTTCGGGGTATGGCCTATCGCGATAAACACGCCATGCACATCCAGTTCTTTCGTCGATCCGTCCGCAGTGCTTTTAATCTTAAGCCCGGTAACGCCCATATCGTCGCCGAGGACTTCATCGAGGTAATGGTTCCATTCGATCGCCACATTGCCGTTTTGCGCTTTTTCCAGCAATTTATCCGACAGGATTTTTTCTGAACGAAATTTGTCGCGGCGATGCACTACCGTGACCTTCGATGCGATATTGGCCAGGTAAAGCGCTTCCTCGACTGCGGTATTGCCGCCGCCTATTACCGCTACCGGCTTGTTTCTATAGAAAAAACCGTCGCAGGTCGCGCAAGCGGAAACGCCTTTGCCCTTGAAGGCCTCTTCAGATTCAAGGCCTAAATAGCGTGCCGAGGCGCCGGTCGCGATAATCAATGCATCACAGGTATAAACGCCCGAATCACCGCTTAAGGTAAACGGGCGGACCGATAAGTCGGCGGTGTGGATATGATCGAAAATGATTTCGGTGTCAAAACGCTCGGCGTGTTTGCGCATTCTTTCCATCAGCTCAGGCCCTTGCAAGCCTTCAACATCGCCGGGCCAGTTATCGACTTCCGTCGTCGTTGTCAATTGGCCGCCTTGTTGCATGCCGGTAATCATCACCGGGTTCAGGTTGGCGCGCGCCGCGTAAACGGCTGCGGTGTAGCCGGCAGGACCGGAACCTAAAATCAAAAGACGACAATGTTTAGCTGTGTTCATAAGAATTCCCTAAAAGAAAAAAACAATGCAGCGAATTATGCAGACGAATGCCTGTTTCGTAAACGTTATTCTACAGCGCCTGTTGGCTATAGCGTTCAAAGCCAACGGATTTTTTGCATGAGTTATTAATGTAAAACATACGATGTTTGCTCTATAATCA
>SCST01000359.1 GCA_004299465.1 Methylovulum sp.
GCATATCGAGCCGTACGGCGTCGCAATACGCACGGTGCGCGGATTAGGTTACCTGCTGGAAAGCGCCGCCCATGAATAAAAACCGGAGCCTCAAAACAGAAATTCTTTTCCGCCTGGTTATCCCGCTTATTTTTTTCGTCATCGTCGATGCCGTGCTGTCTTATTTTGTCACATTGCATTACGTCGACCAGGCTTATGACCGCTGGCTGCTCGACTCGGCGCGCTCCTTGGCGCAGGAAATCAAGGTGCGGCAAGGCAAGGCCGTCGTTGAACTGCCGCCTGCCGCATTGGAAATCTTCAAATGGGATGAACAGGACAAGACTTATTTTAAAATCATCTCAACCGAACAGGAGACCCTGGCCGGCGACAAAGGGGTGCCGGAACCCTTGTCACCGGAAACGGACTGGTCGCACCCGGTCTATTTCAACGACACGCTTTACGGCGAACCCGTGCGCATCGTGTCGATGCTCGTCACGCTGGACGATGCACCGGAAAGGATTTTTATACATGTCGCCGAAACCTTGAATAAACGCCAGGCGATGATGACCGATATTTTATTGGCCGACCTGATCCCGCAAATCATCCTGGTCATCTTGACCGGCATTTACCTGTTATCGGGCTTAAAGCGAGGCCTGCAGCCCTTACATATCCTGGCAAAACATATCGCCGGAAGATCATCGCGCGACCTCCGCCCCATTCCTGAAAGTCATGTGTTTGTCGAAGTGCGCGCATTGACCGATACCATCAACGATGTGCTGGAACAATTAACGCAGGCGATAGCCACCCAACAACGATTTATCGCCAATGCCGCCCATCAATTACGCACGCCGCTGGCAGGCTTGAAATTGCAGGCTGAGCGCGCATCACGCAGCCAGGATATGCAGACCGTAAAGCCGGCGCTGGTACAAATCCAGAACTGTGCCGACCGCATGTCGCATTTGACCTCACAATTGCTGATATTGGCACAATCGGAGCCGATAAACGGCGGTTATGAATTACACGCCGTCGATCTTTGTGAGCTGACCCGGAGAACGTGTATCGACTGGGTGCCGAAAGCGCTGCAACGCAATATGGAAATCAGTTTTGAATGCCCTGAAACAGCATTGTTTGTTGATGGCGATGACGTGTTGTTAAGGGAATTACTGGTTAACTTGCTGGATAATGCCATTGCTTACGGCTATGAACACGGCAATATCGCCGTCAAGCTAGACCAGCAAGGGATGCCTCGCTTAACGATCTGTGATGATGGTCCCGGCATACCCGAACGTGAAATACCTAAGGTTTTCGAGCGCTTTTACCGGATTCCCGGCAGTCCCGGCAATGGCTGCGGTCTCGGCTTAGCCATCGTAAAAGACATTGCCGAACTGCATAACGCACGTTTTAAACTGGGCAGGGCAAATGCGCAAGGCGGCCTGTGCATTGAATTGGATTTTAATACATAAACCGGTTGAACAAAGAAGGCTATTTTTCCTGATATTCGAACTTAATGAATATTCCAATCGAGATATCCTCCGATAATTATGGCAGCTACCCAAGTAAAATCATCGGAAAGCTGTCACTGGTAATTATCAAAGTTGATTGACTGTCGCCGGCCAATTTCAGACAGTCGAGTTTGCTTATTGCTGCCCTTCGAATTTATCAAGAGTCTCGTCGCACAATAAAGAAAAACAACATATCCACCAATATGGGAAGATATAATGAAATTCAATTGCCATCCGACGGGCTCCTACACATGATTACCCTGCGCTCGATTTGTTTATTTACTGTGCTGTTTGTTGTGCTACCCTGTGCCGTAGCCACGCCAAACACGCATATTTCTGTCATTGTGTCATTAGTCGACAACATCTCACAAGGCATCGTGCCGGTTCCTGTGAAAATCGGCAATGGCGATGATCCGAACAGCAACCTCTATTGGGGGGCGGCTTATGGCGTAAAAACCTTTTTGAGCAAGGCGGATGGTTGGCATAAATTAGGTTGCAAAAAAGATATTAACGACAC
>SCST01000360.1 GCA_004299465.1 Methylovulum sp.
ACCTGAGCCAAAACCTCAGTTAAAAGCGAGTCATCCCAACCAGCAGCCTTGCGCATACGTTTGACACTCATGCGTTTCTTTGGAATTTGCCTGATCATGTTCAAGGCCGCATGGCGGATAATGGCGACATTCGTCGGGGCATTGTCTTTGCGTATGCGGCTTTGGTCTTCACCGAAAGACATGTCCAGTACCCAATGTAGCTGGTTTTCTATACCCTTTATGCCCCAGAGGGTACAGTGCAAACGCACGGCAGCCAACATCTGCGCTGCTGGCCCCTGCGAACTGCTGATACCCTCTGGGGCACAAGTAAAGTATCGGGTTTCCTGGGTTGTCGTGTCGCCGATGAGCCGCTCGCTATCAATTGCGACAATGCTGCTTAACAATTCCACTTAGGATGGCGCTCCCTAAGCCAGCCGATGTCTGTACTTAATCGGCACTGCCGGACTTCGATGCGGCCATGGCCTTTATCAACGGTTTCTGCGTGGCTCATCCGGGCCAACGACGCGGGGGCGGGCTGCTCAAAATGCAGGCGCACATCATCATGTAGGCCGCTTTGATTGCCTTTGAGCGCCAACAAGTAATCGCCGCCTTTATCGATGATTTTCTCGGCAATGGCTTTTTGGCAGCCCATCGCGTCAATGGTGACAATGGCTCCGCGTACATCCAACCATTCCAATAGCTCAGGAATGGCGGTGATCTCACTTGTGCCCCAGAGGGTATTGGATTTCTCACTGGTTTTAACCTGCCCTTTATGCCCTGCGGGTATAAGACGATCCCTGCTTCGCTGGCAAAGGCTGACACTAAGTGTATGGGCGATTGCTCGCCATCATGGCTGCCGCGTAGCGTTTTGCCATCAATCGCCACCACCTTACCCGCCTCTTCAGTGCGTGTTTTAAAAGTCCAGCAGTGGTGAAAACTGAGGTTTTTTAGGTCAAATTCATCTTAAAACGAGTTGATTTAATCCAAATTTCCTTTGTTACGTTTGGACAACCCAGTTAATTGGGCACGATTTTTACTACATCGGGACTTTTAAAACACGCACTCAGGACTCAACCAAGCCTGAATTCATTCTACAAACAAACGCTGGAACTGCGTCGTGTCAATGGTGCGGAAAAATCGTCGCAAGGTGTCGTCGCTCGGAATACCGAACTCATACGGCAAATACTGACGTAAAAACACCAGCTTAGACTTACCAAACAGTTCTATGTCATCCCAGCTATCTGCCCCGCAGATCACTGCGCATTTATGCCCCGCGGGTACAACGTCAGTAGTAGTATTTCCGGCATCGGATGCAACTTTTTTCGTTCAATCCGGGTGGCGTCGAGCTGTCCAAAAATATCTAAAAAATTCATTTCTTCCTCGTCCTTGATCATTGCTTATGCCGCTATTATCCTAAATCCTGTTGGTTTGGTTGCTATTTTTAACGAGGTAGCTCTGAGGGTGTGATTCAGCACCCTATGCCGGCTTCAAACCAGTTTCTTCAGCCGGTAAAGCAAGTCCAGCGCCTGCCTGGGACTAAGGTCGTCCGGGTTGGTGTCTTCTATCAAGCCGACTGCGGGATGGCATTCCTTCGATGAGAACAAATCCAGTTGATTGATGCCGCTTTCCTGCTGCTGCTCGATATAGGCATTGTTTTCAAGGTGCTGCAATTTGGTTTTGGCTTTATCGATTACGGCGCGCGGTACGCCAGCCAATGCCGCGACCTGCAAACCGTAACTTTGATTGGCTGGGCCGTCTTTTACGGCATGCAGGAAGACAATGCCGTCGCCATGCTCCATCGCGTCGAGATGCACGTTGTGGATAGCTTGATGTTCATCGGACAGCGTGGTCAATTCAAAATAATGCGTCGCGAATAAGGTAAAGGCTTTGGTTTCCTTGGCCAGATGGTCTGCGCAGGCCCAGGCTAGCGACAAGCCGTCGAAAGTGCTGGTGCCGCGGCCTATTTCGTCCATCAAAATCAGGCTGTTTGATGTCGCGTTGTGCAGGATATTGGCGGTTTCCGACATTTCAACCATAAACGTGGAACGGCCGCCGGCCAGGTCATCCGATGCGCCTATGCGCGTGAAAATCTTGTCCACGGGACCGCAGTACAGCGCTTTTGCCGGCACGTAACAACCGATATGCGCGATCAATACGATCAGTGCGGCCTGACGCATATAGGTTGATTTACCGCCCATATTGGGTCCGGTGATCACGAGCATCCGGCGACGGTTGGAAAACGACAGGTCATTCGGCACAAACGGTATCTCGGAAACCTGTTCAACAACGAGATGCCGGCCGGCCTCTATCGCTATACCGGATTTCTCTGCCAGCGTCGGCCGCGACAAGTTCAAGGTATCGGCGCGCTCGGCAAACGTCGTCAGTACATCGAGTTCCGCTAACGCTGCGGCGCATTGTTGTAACGTGATCAATGACGCGGCCAAGATAGTCAGTAATTCCTCGTACAAGGATTTTTCAAAGGCTAGCGATTTTTCCCGCGCGCTGAGCACCTTGTCTTCAAACGCCTTCAACTCCTCGGTAATATAGCGTTCGGCGCCTTTCAGGGTTTGCTTGCGTGTGTAATGCGCCGGTACTTTTTCGGTGTGAGTGTGTGATATTTCAATGTAATAGCCGTGCACACGGTTGTAATTGACTTTCAGCGTGTTGATGCCGGTTGCGGCTTTTTCGCGTGCTTCCATGTCGATTAAAAACTGGTCGGCATGTCGGCTTAAATAGCGCAGTTCATCGAGTTCCTGGCGATAGCCCGGCGCAATAACGCCGCCACCCTGGATCAGTACCGGCGGATTGTCGATAATGGCTTTGGCAAGCAATGCCAACAGGTCGGGTTGCGCGCCGATCTCAACGCTTAAGCGGCCCAATTGCGGATTATCGTGATGGGACAGCGTTTGCTGCAAGTCCGGCAATACGGCCAGCGTATTGCGCAATACCAGTAAATCGCGCGGCCGCGCCGATTTCAACGCGATGCGCGAGCTGATGCGTTCAATATCGCCAACCTGCCGCAAATGCGTCGCTATGTCCCGGTACAGCGCCCCGTCGAGCAAGGCCTCGACACAGGCATAGCGGTCATTCAGCGTCGCGTGGTTGCGTAGCGGCCGGTTCAGCCAGCGCCTTAAACAGCGGCTGCCCATCGCTGTCGCGGTTTTATCGAGCACGCCGAACAAAGTGTATTGCAACTGTCCCGACGGATGATAGTCCAGTTCAAGATTGCGCCGGCTGGCGGCGTCGAGCACGATGCAGTCATCGCTGTTTTCAATGCGTATGCCCTGGATATGCGGCAACGCGCTTTGCTGCGTGTCTTTGACGTATTGCAGTAAAGCCCCGGCAGCGGCGACGGCCAGCGGCAAGTCTTCGCAGCCGAAGCCTTTTAAATCCAGCGTATTAAACTGTTTTAACACGCGTTGCCTGGCGCTTTCCGCATCGAAATGCCAGGGCGGCCTGCGGCACAGGCCGCTACGCTGTTTCAAAGAAACCGGCAAGGGCCAGTTTTCGCTGAACAATAATTCAGCCGGATTCATGCGACTTAATTCGCTGAGCAATTGATCGTCCGAGTCCACCTGCTGCAACACAAACCGGCCGCTGCCCAAATCCAGGCAGGCAATGCCGTGCCGGTTTTGGCTTGAACACAGCGCGACCAGCAGATTGTCCTTGCGGTCTTCGAGCAGCGCTTCGTCGGTCACGGTGCCGGGTGTCACAATGCGCACCACTTTGCGTTCGACAGGACCTTTAGATGTAGCCGGGTCGCCGATTTGTTCGCAAATCGCGACCGACACGCCGCCGCGCAGCAACCTCGCGAGATAGCCTTCCGCGGCATGGTAGGGAATCCCGGCCATCGCAATCGGCGCCCCGGCCGATTGCCCGCGTTTAGTTAGTGTAATATCGAGCAATTGCGCGGCTTTTTTGGCATCGTCAAAAAACAGTTCATAAAAATCGCCCATGCGGTAAAACAGCAGCGTATCGGGGTAATCGGACTTGATGCGCAAATACTGCTGCATCATCGGGGTGTGTTGTGCTTCGTTACCTTGCTTGCTGTCTTGTTTTGTTTGGATATTCATTCGTAAATTAATGAAATAACAGATAATTGTTCTATATTATGAGTCAGGTTTTCGCCAGCTGCACTTTGCTGTTTAGTATAGGTTTTAGTATAGGTTAGGACTTACGCATTGACGGAAGGCTGTTGTGTGGGTTCAAATATTCCTTGCCGATCATAAATTCCGTGACGAATGAGGCCACCACATCCTTATACAAAG
>SCST01000361.1 GCA_004299465.1 Methylovulum sp.
TGAAGGTTGGTTTTTTGTAGTACCCGGCGGGTTTGATGAGGTTTTATCATAACTTAAGCGTTTGCTTTTTTAACGATCCGCAGCACAAGGCTATTAAAACGGCAAACCAGTGCCCTTCGGTATGGTCAAGGAAAGGGCTGTTAAACAAGCTGCTGATGACCAGTGTTACCAAAATGCCTTGTGCGAGATATTTTTCATTATCAGGCAGTTGGCCGGCATAGTAAAACTGGCTGACCAGGAAACCTGAATAAATCAGCAAGCCGAACAGGCCCAATTCAACGGTTATGCGCAAGAATTCATTATGGGGGTTCTTCGTGATGGGCGCGTCCCCTGCGATGCGTTGATAGGCGCCGATGAAGCCGCCTGTGCCCTGCCCAAACCAGGGCTTTTCGACAATCAGTTTTATTGAGTTTTGCCAAAAGGTATAGCGCAATCCCATCGATGAGTCGGTTTGTCCGGGAACGGGCTGGAAATACGCCTGCGTATTGGCAATGCCTTCATGCAGGCGGCTCGCTTTGT
This sequence comes from Methylovulum sp., assembly GCA_004299465.1. GTDB lineage: Bacteria > Pseudomonadota > Gammaproteobacteria > Methylococcales > Methylomonadaceae > Methylovulum. The sequence continues at coordinate 520 of SCST01000361.1, forward strand.
CTGAAAAGCCGATAAACCCGGCTAAAAACACGAGCAACGCGCATGCCGTCAACGCCAGTTTCTTGCGGTCAAGCCGTTGCAGCGCAAACAGGAAAATCAGCGCGACAAAAATCAGTTGGCCCGTGCGTCCGCTGACGATAAAAAAAAGATTGTGCATCGATAATGCGAATAATACCGAATAAACCAGCCGGTGAGTTTTGTCCCGATAAAGCTTATGGAGACAAAAAAAAGCAAAGAAAGCGATAAGAATGCTGTGCGTAATGCGGCTTTTAAAGGAAGGGTCGAGTTGTTTGGCTTCTCCGAACAGGCCGAAATACATCAGGTAGGAAGCCAGCAGCGTGATGGCTGAAGCGGCAATTATGGCGTTCCACGCCCGGTCGCGCTGGGATTCCAGCGTAAAGAATGCGATGAGCAGCGGGATAAGGAAAAGCTCGATGTATTTTGCCAGGGTATAAAAGACATCTTCGCTGCTTGCTTGTCCGTAACTTGCAGCGATGATAAGCCAAACGTATACCAGCATCGCCCAGGCGGCCACAGGGTATTTTTTCAAAGTGGCCGGTAAAGCCATAAATTGGCCTGAAAGCAGCCATATCACGATAATCAAAACAGACAGGATGCTTGATAATGCCGTCGAAAAATAGATCGAAACGATAAAAGGAACGATGATAAAGCTGCTGTATTCCAAAAGAATTGACGGTAATTTTGGAATGGTTTGCTTAAAGTTCATAAACTCAAGATGATGTAGAGGGGCATGTCAAGACGTCTGCGGAAGTCCGTATATTTTGTACGGGATTATTACGAAAATTCTTTCGCATATATCAGGTCTAGCGCGGTTTTTAGCGCCGCAGGTTTTATCGCCTGCATACAAAAACAAGTCGTTTTGTCTGTCCGGCAATCATTACAGTTTTTGTCCAATACAAAAACCTGTGCCTTGTCTCCGATGGGTTGCCAGCGTCCCGGATGTATCGGGCGCATAGGCGGATAAATGCCCAACGCATGTTTTTGCAGGGCGGCGGCAATATGCAAGGGTCCGGTGCTGCAGGCCACAATGCCGTCGCAAGCGGCAATGAAAGCGATAAAGTCAGTTAAGCCCATCAGGCCGCTAATATCGGTAACATGATCACCGGCTTTATCTATTAAAGGCTTTAAGGCCTGCTTTTCATTATCGGTGCCGGATATGAAAATTTGAAATTTATCAGGATTCAGTGAGGCGCACAGCTCGGCAAAATAATCCAAATCCCACTCCCTGGCGCTGCCGCGTGATTTTGGATGCAGTATCAGTTTAAATTTGTGCGGCTGAAGCAAGTCGGCAAATTGCTGCGGTAAAGCCGGTAAATGACTTAGTGCGAATGATGACGCGATTTCAGGCAATGTCATCTGTTGTTTTATGCCCAGCGCCCGCAGTAGCGCCAGGTTTAATTGCGCCTCGTGCAGCGACGAGTGTTTGCGGCTTAACCTGACCAGTTTATTGCAGGTCAGCCAATGGTAAACTCGATTCGTGGTGCCGATGCGCCACGGAATCTGCAGTTGTTTGGCGCGTTTGGCGATAGCGGCCTGCGGCAAGACATGCAGTATGCATTGCGGGTTTTGTCCGGCAATGGTGACGGGGTGGGTTAAAAAATCGTCCTTATCTATAAAGACGTCGATATGGGCACAGGCATCGATAATCGGTTTTGTGTAATGCGTACCCAGAAAACCGATAACCATGTCCGGGAAAGCTTGTTTTAATACAGCCGCTACAGGCAGCGTTAAAATGACATCGCCGATACTGTCCGTCCGGCTGATGATGATGTTGGTAGGTAATGACATAGACTAGATGATTCTAAAAAATACTTTTAAGCAGTATAAACAGCGTCTCAGTTCGTTGCGTTTTTTGTAACTGAGTATTTCTTTGCGGTATTTAAAAAAGATGCGCATCCTGGCGAAGTTGTTGGACAGCGAATAGCTTTCATAGCTCTTGCATATTTGGTAAAAAGCCTGTTTTTGTTCGGTCAGGTAATCGGGGCATTTTTGATACAGCAGTTGCACACGCTCCCGTGCTTTCTGTACGCGTTGTTGTGCGTTTTCCCGCACTTTATTTTTTGAATTAATCGCGCCAAACACATTGGTATCGTGGCGGCGGTATAAAACGAGCACTTCATCGATAAATTTAAGTGAACTGTTAAAGGTAGCGACAAAGGCCAGCCAGTAATCGTGCGATACCAGCGTGGGGTAGGGCATGGCATCCAGCGCTAATTGCCGGGTTATCAGCATGGCATGGCCGGGAGCCGATGCGCCGGTTACATACATGATCGGGTTATCAAAATTGGCCAGGATTTTAATATCGTTCATGGTCTTGTCCATTGACTCACTCTCGCTGTTTATAAAAGCCGAGTTGCAATAGGCTATCGCGTGATGGCCTATATTATTGACCAAGGTCTCAATTTTATTCGGCAGCCATATGTCATCCTGGTCGCTGGGGGCAATATAATCGCCTTTGGCGAGCGCGAAGCCCTTCTCAAAGTTTTTTTGATAACCCAGGTTTTGTTCATTCCTGATGAGGGTGAAGTGCGGATGTTGGGCAGCATAGCGGTTAAGTATCGAGAAGGTGTTATCGGTGGAACAATCGTCAATCGCGATAATTTCAATAGGGGTATAGGTTTGGCTGATAATGCTCTCTAATTGCTCTTGTAAAAATCGCTCGCCATTATAGGTCGCTATGACTACCGATACTAAAGGATTACTTAAGGTCGTGTTCATGTTGTCAATATTATTGTTTTACGGGGCATCATTTTTCGGCTTTTAATTCCCAAAGGAAGTGGCTCAAGCGGCGGGGATTAATAATTCTTTTTTCTAAATGGTAGAGGTCTTTAGCCCTTGTTTTTTCTGCGGTCAGTGTGGTTTTAAACACAACAGATTCTGCGCGTAATTTTTCAAATCGCCCTGTGAAGCCATACATATTAGCCATGGGCGAACTGCCGCAAAAATATTCATGGGTTTCCTTGCTGATAAAATTAACATGCGTCGGGTCCTGAAATGCTGCAGCGGAAGGATAAACAGGTGTCACAGCGTAAAAAGTGCCTCCAGGTTTAAGTACTCGCCATATTTCATTCATTAACTCTACAAAGGGTAACCTTATTTTATGGGTATCCAGCGAGAGTAATTGTCGGGGGATGTGTTCAATAAAATCGAAAGCGGTGACGCAATCAAAATAGCTATTCTCAAAAGGTATCGCTTCCAAGGCTAGATTAGCTTGAACATAGGTAAGGCCATCGATGATTTGAGGGGCGAGGTCAATGCCATATAATTGTTCATAATTGTAGGGATTACGAGGACGGTTATTGCAACCTAAATCCAGCGATTTCCTGTCTGTCGTTTTAGTCATGGTATTATGCTATTGAAGATTTAAGTGTGTATGGCTTTTGAAAAACAACGTTTATCGAATGTAAGCCGTGTTGTTAAAGCGCATTTTTTGCTAAATAGCCTAATGTTGCGCAGTAAACGTCTGCCAAATTTAAAAAGTGCCTGCCAATTTCAATACCAAGGCGGTAATCAGCACCGTCTGCAAGACGCCCACGCCGACCACCCAGCGCACTAATTCGGCTTTGGTTTCGGCAATATCACGTTTTAATTCAGACCGCACCAATTCTATTTTTAATTCAGTTTCCTTGATGCGTGATTCAAGTCTGACTTCCAATTCTTTTAAATCGCGTTTTGTTATCAGGTCATCCAGTTGATAATCATGCCGCGCCTGTTCCAAAGCGGTATCGATCACTTTGGTGATGGTTTCAACCTGGGCTACGGCTTGCTGTTCGGGAACTCCGGCGTCTTTTAATTTGGCTACCAATGCGTAGGTATCAATAGTCAGGGTGGTCATGGTGTTGCCTGCTTTTGTTTATTGGGATTGAATAATTATATCCAACCCTTATTCACTAAAATGCCCCGGCGCAAATCTCCAACACGCTGATTTGATAATCAAGACAGGCGGGGGGCTCAAGCGCTTCTTTGCTATAATAATCCAAATAGCATCCATGGTGGCTTTGATTGCGGGTATATTTTTCACGCGGTATTTATTTTGTGCGACGAGCCAGTAACGCTTGTGCATTGGAAATACGCTGATAGGCCGCTAATTTTTCCTGTTTATCCGATACTCGCGGTTGCCGGCGATAAGACTGTAATGTAAGTAGGGCTGTGTTAATCATAATCATTAGTTTTATGATCGTTGCATCCTGACATTATGACGGGATAGTATAGGCTTATTTGCCGCTTATCTTCAATTTGACATCAATCATTAATTGTTTCATAAGTGCTTGCACTAGAAATGCCAGTCTTCGTTAAATGAGTTTGGCAAGCACTTATGAAATACACATAACTTATTGAATGGGTATTACAATCCAAAAAGTTCTTGCGCAGTAATCTGAATATACTGTGCAAGAACTTTTGGGAAAATTAATATATAGCGCGGCATTAACCGATAATCGACATGACAAGTTTTAATAAACATATTTTATTAGGGGTTAGCGGCGGTATTGCGGCCTATAAGTCCGCTGAGTTAGTCAGGTTGTTGCGCAAGCGGGGGGCAGAGGTCAGGGTCGTGATGACCCAGTCTGCGCTGCAATTTATCTCTCCATTGACCTTCCAGGCGCTTTCCGGTCACCCCGTGCATACCGAATTGCTGGATGCGGAAACGGAACATGCGATGGGCCATATCAGCTTTGCGCGCTGGGCCGATATAGTGATTATCGCACCGGCAACCGCCAATCTTATCGCCAAACTGGCTCATGGCGCGGCAGATGATTTGCTGTCAACGCTTTATCTTGCGGCAACTTGTCCCGTTTACATCGCCCCGGCGATGAATCAGGCGATGTGGAACAAACCGGTTGTCCAGGACAATATACAAAAACTTAAAATTCACGGTGTTCATAGGATAGGTCCTGACGTCGGAGTCCAGGCCTGCGGTGAAACCGGCCTGGGCAGAATGGCCGAACCTGCGGTTATTTGCGAATGCCTGGAGGCCTGTTTCTCAAGCCGGGATGAACAGGCCAATTGCCTGCGTGGATGTAAGGTGCTGGTCAGCGCCGGGCCGACCCGCGAGCCGCTCGATCCCGTGCGCTATATCACTAATCGCAGTTCCGGCAAAATGGGCTATGCGCTGGCCAGGGCGGCGCTCGATGCGGGCGCCGAGGTGACGCTGGTCAGCGGCCCTGTGTCCTTGCCGGCACCCGAGCTGGTCGATGTGATCCATGTGGAAACGGCGGCGCAAATGCACGCTGCAGTCCTATCGAGAGCTTCGGGGCATGATATTTATATCGGCGCGGCGGCGGTTGCGGATTATAGCCCTGCCGTCATTGCGCCGCAGAAAATCAAGAAACAGGCTGATGAGACAACGATTATCCTGCACAAAACCAAGGACATCCTGGCCGATGTCGCTGCATTGGCCGACCGTCCGTTTACGGTGGGCTTTGCTGCCGAAACGCATGAGCTTGAAAATTACGCACAGGCCAAACTGATGCAAAAAAACCTGGATATGATTGCCGCTAATTGGGTGGCGTGCGGGCAGGGCGGTTTCGATAGCGAGCAAAACGCCTTGCAGGTCTTTTGGCCGAATGGCCGGAAAACCTTGCCTATGACGGATAAGTATCACCTGGCAAAACAGTTAATCCATTTAATATCAGAAAGGTTGCAGATAATAAATCATGAAAAAAAGAATACAGCTTAAAGTGTTGGATAGCCGTTTGGGAAAGGATATTGCCTGGCCGGAATATGCGACAGCGGGTTCGGCTGGGCTGGATTTGCGCGCCTGCCTCGATGACGCCGCCGTATTGCATCCGGGTGAAACGCTGTTGATTCCGACCGGGCTTGCAATACATATCGATTCATCCTATGCGGCGTTAATATTGCCCAGATCGGGCCTGGGCCATAAGCACGGCATCGTGCTCGGCAATCTCGTTGGCCTGGTTGATTCAGATTATCAGGGCCAGGTGTTGGTGTCGTGCTGGAACCGTAGCGATACGGCGTTTACGATTAATGTCGGCGAGCGCATTGCGCAAATGATCATCGTGCCGATAGTGCAGGTAGAGTTTGACCTGGTTGATGAGTTTACTGAAAGCGTCCGTGGTGCCGGTGGTTTTGGGCATACGGGACGGCATTAATCTGTTTTTTTCTTTTAGAGGTTATAACATGGCGCGACTATTCTCCTGGCTATCGGCGACTGCTGTTTTGATGATCCTTGTTGCCGGTGTCGGTATTTATTGGCTGTCTAATGCCGAGATAGCTCGGGCTAAGCACGATTCAGCCGCTGCGGAGGCGAAAATCGTGGCGCTCGGTTTAGCTACGCAAATCGCTATATTGAATAGCGTGCTGGATAAAATGGCGCAAGATCCTGATGTGTTGGCGGCGATTACGGTTGCAAATCCCACCTTGCTGGAGGCTGCGGCGGCAAAACTCGAAAAGCACTTGCCGGATATTTTAAAAGTCAGGCTGTTATTACCGGGAGTCATCGAAATTGATGAAAAAACCGTGCCGCGTATGGGCTTTGCCGATCTTGACATGGTGCGGGAAACCTTCATTAAAAACCAGTACCCGGCTATACAAGGTGATAAGGGTCCCGATAGGCATCTGGCGATGGCCCGCAGGATTATCCAGAATGGCCAGGCGCTGGGCGTTATCTTGGCCAGCTTCGACGAAAATATTATCCGCAAAAGCCTGCGCTTGGCGGCAGTGCAGGATGTTTATATTGAGCTGAGGCAAGCGACTTTGGCGTTGGGCGCTTCAGGCATTAAAACCGGCGCCGGACAAAGCGATGAGACGCCTATAAAAGTTGCCAATACGGATTGGGAAATTCATTACCAGTATGCCGGCGGCGGAGGTTTTGGCGATATTTCCATTATTACCGGTATTATTGCTGTCCCGGCATTGATCGTTTTTCTGGCTTTTTTTGTCGGGCATCGAAAACTTTCGGAGATGCTGACGCGAGACCTGCAAAGCCTGATGAAAGCATTTAAAGACCTCATGACGCATAACACGCCGGGTAATTACCCGGTGCAACTGGCCGAAATGCATGCGCTTATATCGACATTAATGCAGTTTAAACGGGTTCTCGATAAAGGCGATAAAGATACTACGCTGAGCAATGATGATTTTGACATGAATATTATCGTCAGCGATGACGAAGATTTTAACCTGGACAGTTTTTTTGATGCGCAAAGCGATTTAAAGCTGTAGCTTTTGTTAAAAAATAATCCAGGCACTTCTCGGAGCAAAGGTGCAGGACGAGCCAAGCAATTGATCTAAACCAGTCGACGGACAATAGAAAATGATACAAAAAAAAGCAGCCCACCAAATAGCCGATGTATTAATTGAGGCTTTGCCCTATATCCAGCGTTTTAAAGGTAAAACGGTAGTGGTTAAATTCGGCGGCAATGCGATGGTGGATGATGCGCTTAAACACAGTTTCGCAAGAGACATCGTCTTAATGAAGCTGGTGGGTTTTAACCCTATCGTGGTTCACGGCGGTGGGCCGCAAATCGGCCAATTACTCGAAAAGCTGGGTAAAACGACAGCGTTTATCGACGGGATGCGCATTACCGACAGTGAGACGATGGACGTCGTGGAAATGGTGCTGGGCGGATTGGTTAATAAGGAAATCGTTACGTTAATCAATAGGCATGGTGGAAAAGCCGTTGGCTTGACGGGCAAAGACGGCGATTTTATCCGGGCTAAAAAAATCCACCTGAAAAAATTGGCGCTGGATGCCGACGCCTCTGAAATCATTGACTTAGGCCATGTCGGCGAAGTGAGCAGTATTGATGCCGCTGTTGTCGATATGCTGGGGCGTAGCGATTTTATACCGGTTATTGCGCCGATTGGCGTAGGCGATGACGGGCGTTCCTATAATATCAATGCCGACCTCGTTGCAGGCAAAATTGCCGAAGTGCTCAAGGCCGAGAAATTGATTTTGCTGACTAATACGGCAGGTATTCTCGATCGGCAGGGAGGTCTCTTGACGGGTTTGTCGGTCAAGGATATTGAGGATTTGATCGAGGACGGCACAATATCCGGCGGTATGATACCGAAGACCCGCTGCGCTACCGATGCGCTCAAGGGCGGTGTCGCCAGCGTCCATATCATAGATGGCCGCGTGGAACATGCCGTATTGCTGGAACTGTTTACCGATCAGGGTGTAGGCACTTTATTACTGAGTCGTCCGAGATAAGGCGGCATTGACAAAGGCTCTAAAAGAAAAGCGCAAGTCTTTTACTTTCTGGCTGGAGCATAATTCCTCGCCTATCGATGAATCCTGGCAATGGATGTCAAGGAACAGTTGATAGTCATTATCGGTAATAGCGATTCTCGACAGTGATAAGCTGATGTCGGTATCGTTGGCGGGGGGGCGGTTCATGATCAGTTTATCGTTATAAACATCGGGTTTGGTCGTCGAATGAAGGTTGACGAATGTGCGCGCAATTTCCCAGGCTTTATTGCATTGGTGGTCATTTTCGCAATAAAAAAGGCCGAGCGCGTTAGCCTGTTTAATGCTGGGTATCCTGGTTTGCGGTGCTGATTTCTTAACGGATTGGGTCAGGAATAAATATCTTTCAATATCCGCATTGTATTCATTCCTGACCAGCATCTGCCTATCGGCATTGGCGGTAAGCGCTACGTTGATACGCTGTATCTGTTGCTGGGTTGCATTGATGTCATCAAACAGTCTTTTGGGTACTTTTTCGCCGTTGCGCTCAAACGAGGCCGCCTGTTTTTGTTGCTCCTGCAATTGCTTTGTTGCATTTTTCAAATTACCTTCAAGAACTTTTCTTTGGTTGTCAAAAACCTGCATTTTTAATTTGAGCGAGGTGTACAGTTCCTCCTTGGAATGAAAGGTGTTCAGCAAGGCATTGTCATTGACTTTTTGGCGGGCAATCAGTTTTTCCTCTTCTTTTCGAAGCTCCTCAAGATGCTTTTCAAGTTCCTGTTGCTCCTTTGTTTTAGCCTTTTCCGTGACTTCAAGAACCCGGCCTGATGGACTGAGCAACTCCCTGCGGTCTTTGGCTTGTTCGGGCGGGATTTGGTCCGAGAATAGCGTATTGCCGTACTGGTCAACCAAGCGGTACATGCGTTTTGCAAGGACAGGTGTGCTGAGCAAACAGAGAAAACAGCTTAAAACAATGGTTATTCGAAAGGTTCGGACTTGCATAGGCTTTTTTATTAAGTCACTTAGGACTTTGAATTATAGGATAAAGGGTGCAAGGATAACATTTTATTATTTTACAGGCCGGGGTTTTGCAAGAACCTCTCCGGTTTCATAATGCCTGTATAGGCAGGGGTCACCATGCGTTAGCCAATCAAGCCGGCTAATTGATGTAGCGGCGGCAGGATAACCATTTTCGCCAATTGTAAAAACAGCAAGACGGCCAGCGGCGATAAATCGATGCCGCCGAAATCGGGAATAAATTTGCGGCAGGTTTCGAGCAAAGGCTCGGTCAGGCTCGCCAAAATGGACGATGCCGAATCATAGGCGCCGGGATTTATCCAGCTTAGCAGTGCCCTGGCGAAGACGGCGAAGATGAATATATTGATCAGCAGCGACACTAGGTCGGTAATGGATAAGATCGTTAATGCGCCTATATTGATAGTGACGCCTTTCAATATCAGGATCGTAAAGTTGGCGAGCATTTGCAAGACCAGCACCAGCACCAGTGAAGAAGTATCTATCTTGCCGACCGGCGGTACAAAGCGGCGCAGGATCCGTAGCGGCGGATGGGTTATTTTTACGAGAAACTGCGAGATAGGATTGTAAAACGCCGCACCGCACCATTGCAGTAAAAAGCGCAGTAATACCGCGAGGATATACAGCGAAGACAATGAGTCGATAACAAGGATAATCGGGTCAGTCAGGTAATTGGCGCCCATCAGGTGTTCTCCGTTTGTTTGGATATTTCGATAGAGCGGTCGCGCGCCGCGTGTAATGCTTTGGCAACCAGTCCGCTAAAGCCACCTTGCTGAAAAGTTTCTATAGCCCGCTCCGTGGTGCCGCCGGGAGAGGTGACACGCCTGCGTAGCTGTTCGGGCGATTCGGTCGATTCCAGCGCTATCTTGGCCGCGCCCAAGGCGGTTTGTTGAACTAACAGCCGCGCCGTTTCTGCATTCAAGCCCAAGTCTGCGGCAGTTTTTTCCATGGCTTCCATCAGCAGGAAATAATAGGCGGGACCGCTGCCTGAAACAGCCGTCACGGCATCCAGCTCATTTTCATTATCGACCCAAAGCGCAATGCCGACAGCGCGCATAATATTTTCGGCTAGGTCGCGTTGCTCCGGGCTGACCTTGCTGTTGGCGTGCAAAGCGGTGGCGCCGGTCAGCACCAGTGCCGGCGTATTAGGCATGCAGCGCACTATCGCGGTATCGTCGCCCAGCCATGTGTTCAGGCTGTGCTGCGTGATGCCTGCCGCAATGGAAATGACCAGGACTTGTTTTTGCAGGACTTGCGCCGCGATGCTTTTTGCGACATCTTTCATGACTTGGGGTTTGACGGACAGGACCACGACATCGACCGCATTAATGATGTCATTATTGTCAGATGAAGTGTTAACGTTAAGATTTGCCGCCAGAGAGGCTAAGGTATCTGGGTTAATATCCGATACCCAGAGTCGCTCCGGCGCATGGCCGCTACGAATTAATCCATTGATCAGGCCCCCGGCCATATTGCCGCCGCCAATAAAACCTATGTTGTTTGTTTTCATTTTTTACACTTGTTGTTGATGTTTAAAAAGCTGTTGTTTGTTTAAAATTATTTTACCTTATATGCGGTTCACCAAAAGATTTTTACTTCGCAATTAAAAACAGGCTGGCCAGCCCCAAGAAAATGAAAAAGCCCATCGAGTCGGTGATTGAGGTCAGGATAACGCTGGTGCCGACCGCAGGGTCCTTGCCGTATTTATGCCGCAATAACGGAATGCTGAGGCCGACAATGACCGCGACGAGCATATTAATCAGCATCGCTATCGACATCACGGCGGAAAGCGCCGGGTCCCGGTAAAGCAGCATGCTCAATACGCCCATGATCAAGCCTATAAACGTACCGTTTAACGCCGCCAGTGTCAGTTCTTTTTTGATCAGGCGGCGCACATTGGCCGGGGTGATCTGTCCTAGCGCCAATGAACGGATAATCAGCATGCTGGTCTGGTTGCCGGTATTGCCGCCCATTGCGGCGACAATCGGCATCAGCGAGGCCAGTGCCACCAGTTGCAAGATAACGTCTTCAAACAGGCCGATAATACGCGTGGAGGCAAATGCCGTAACGATATTGACCAGTAGCCAGCCCCAGCGGTTTTTAGCGCTTTTCCAGACGCTGGAAAATAAGTCTTCCTCTTCGGTGACGCCGGCCTGGATCAGCAAGTCTTCATCGCTTTTTTCGCGAATAAAATCCACGATACTGTCCACGCAAAGCCGTCCCTGCAATTTGCCGTCTTGGTCGACAACGGGCGCGGAAATCAGGTCATAGCGTTCGAAGGCGCGCGATGCTTCGGCGGTATCCAGGTCGGTCTGGAACGCAACAAAATCAGTGACCATGACATCTGCGACATGCTGGGACGGCGAGTGGGTCAATAAGCGCTGCAACGGCAATATGCCTTTGACGGCATTGTGTTGATCCACGACGAATAATTTGTCGGTGTGGCTGGGTAGCTTGCCTAATTTCCGGATATAGGACGAAATGGCCTTCAGCGTCATATCATCCCTGATCGTAATCATGCCGAAATCCATCAGTGCACCGACCTGATTGTCTTGGTAAGCCAGGATGGCGTTTAAATGAGTGCGTTCAGCGCTGTTTAAAGAGCGTAGGATTTTCAGCATCGCCCGTTTGGGCAGGTCGGCCGCCAGGTCGGCCAGTTCGTCGGCATCCAGGTTTCCCGCCACGCTGACCAGTTCTTCAGCGGCCATGCCGGAAATCAAGGTTTGCCGTACCGCATCCGACACTTCCAATAAAACCTGTCCTTCCAGGTTGGTCTTGATCGCGTCCCAGGCCGTTTTACGCTGGTCCAGCGGCAAGGATTCAAGGATGTAAGCAATATCGGCAGGATGCAGGACGGCAAATTTTTCCTGGAGCCGGGTTTGATGCTGCTTGTGCAGCACGGCTTCAACCAGCGCGTGCTTGGTTGCCGGGCCTCTTTCAACCAGTGACTTTTCAAGCTGCTGTTTTTCGAGCAACGTGATGACTTCCTGTAGCTGGTGCAGCAAAAACTGTGCGGTATGAAGCTTGTCGGAGGGTTCCATCGTTAGGCTTGGTGTGGGCTGTGATTAAAAGGATGGAGAATTTATAGCAACAGTAAGCAGTCGTGAATCGATATTTAAGACAACTCGCAATAAATAAAATACACGATAAATCAACCAAAAATACGACTACATGGATGCCACCACAAGGGTGGTCTATGGACAGAGGTAGACAGAAAACTGCTCCTGCGTTTTCTGCATTCACCACATCCTTGTGGTTTAGCAACGCCACCACAAG
>SCST01000802.1 GCA_004299465.1 Methylovulum sp.
GCGCTGGCGACCAATCGCGGGCGAGTCCTTAGCCGGGATCGCCTTCTCGACCTTGCCTGGGGAGAGGAGGGGTTCGTCGAACCCAGGACCGTGGATGTTCATATGACCCGGCTGAGAACAAAACTCTCCGAGCGATCCGAATCAGAGCGATATATCGAGACTGTGCGAGGGGTTGGCTACCGGTTTTGTGACCGACCTATCGCTGACACCATCCCACAGCAGGATACCAAGCTACGCCTCGCGCACTCTTCCAAATGGAGGAATGAGCGCAAGGTCAAGGTGACATGAGTATTGTAACATAGTTGTAACATAGACGTAACGCGACAGCCACACTCCACCTGCTAGAGTCTGGTAAAAGGAGGCTACGAATGATCACACAGAAGAACGGCAAAAGGGGAAGAAGCTATGTATTGTCACTGCTACTTTCAGCGACAATGGGCGCGACCTTGCTATGGTCTACAGTCAGTGTTGCCGAAGTCTTAAAAGTGGACCCGGCACTTCCGCGCTACAAAGCGGTGAGCGGCGTCTCGGGCAACCTTTCGAGCGTCGGATCGGACACCTTGAACAATCTTATGACGTTCTGGGCCGAAACGTTCAATAAGTTTTACCCCAATGTGAAGATCCAGATCGAAGGGAAAGGCTCCTCCACGGCTCCGCCGGCACTGATCTCCGGCACCGCCCAGCTCGGTCCCATGTCTCGTCCCATGAAAGGGACCGAGATCGATGCCTTTGAAAAGAAGTTCGGCTACAAGCCGACCGGACTTCGCGGTGCCGTGGACGCCCTGGCCGTATTTGTGAATAAGGACAACCCGATAAAGTGTCTGACCATTGCACAAGTGGACGCCATCTTTTCTAAGTCCAGGCGCTCCGGTCACAAGGAAGACATCAAGACCTGGGGGCAGCTCGGCTTGACCGGCGACTGGGCTAATCGCCCGATCAGTCTGTTCGGTCGAAACTCGGCCTCCGGAACGTACGGGTTTTTCAAGGAGCACACGCTGAAGAACGGCGACTACAAGGATGATCTGAAGGAGCAGCCCGGCTCGGCCTCAGTGGTCCAGGGGGTGGCCGTTGACCGCTACGCTATCGGTTATAGTGGCATCGGCTACACCACGCCTGATGTGCGCGCTGTTCCACTAGCCGAGAAAGAAGGCGGTACGTGCGGCGAGGCCACTGCGGCCAACGCCTATTCCGGGAAGTATCCACTGTCACGGTTTCTGTTCATCTACGTCAATCGGGCACCAGGCAAGCGCCTTGACCCCCTCACCAGTGAGTTCATCAGGCTTGTGCTCTCGAAGGAGGGACAGGAGGTCGTGATTAAGGACGGATTCTTTCCGATCCCGAATTCCGTTGCCAAGGAAGAGCTGAGCAAAGCGCTCTAATGGCCTACTGAGCCGCTCCATGGAAGATAGCACGAAGGTTGTCGCACCGGGCGAGTCGCTGCAGGCGGCTCGCCAGGTTATCGTCCCGCGCGAAAAGATTGCGCGGCGCCTCCTGCTGGATCGTCTCGCCCGTTGGGTCGTCACGCTCGGAGGGGCGGCGATCATCGTCTGCATTCTGGCCATCCTGTTCGTTATTGCCGCGGAGGTCTATCCCCTCTTCAGAAAGCCCACAGCGGTGCCGATGGGGGCGATCACCATGAGCCTCGATTCGGCCACACTGGCAGTCGGGGTGGACGAATACCGCGAGATCGTGTACGTGGTGACAGCCTCCGGCGTACACTTCGCTTCCGTCAAGGACGGAACCTCACTGACATCCAACCGGCTGCAGGGACTGCGCGGCGCCACGGTCGTCGGGACATCAGGCTTGGGACGAGGCCAGTTCATGCTGGGACTCTCGGATGGGCGTGCGATCCCCGCTGAGATCAGCTTCTCAGTTACCTTCCCGGAAGGAAGGCGCCACATCGAAGCTGAATTGGTGGCCGGCGACCCGATCGTTGTCGATCCGCAGCGGCATCCGCTCGTCCAGCTCGCCTATGCCTCCACTCCCAACGGGCCAATGACAGCGGCTGCCGTCGGTCCAAAAGCTATCATCCTCGTCACCGTCAAGGAGACGAAGACCCTGATCGGTCCATCCACGAAGGAAGAGTCACGTGAGCGTCTCACTCTGCCGGTCGAGGGGGAGATCACTCAGATCATCCTCGATGGCCGCGGCGAGGACCTGTTCGCCGGCACCTCGTCCGGCCAGGTCATCAGGGTAGACCTCAGAAACCCGAACGAGCCGAAGGTTGCCGGCATCACCGCTGCCACGATCCGACCAGGGATCGGTGTGAGCACGATGGGGTTCCTGATCGGGGACCGCACCATGGTGGTGGGTGATACGATGGGTGGCGTCAGCTCCTGGCAACTCGTGCAGGCAGATGGCGAAGGGCAGCGCCTGGCGAAGATCCATGATTTTCTGGCCCACACGGGGCCCGTTGTCGCCTTCGCCCCGTCCCGTCGCGATAAGGGGTTTACGACGGCGGACGCCTCCGGCATCATCCGCATCCACTATGGAACCACGGGGAAGACCTTGCTGACGCTCCAGGCCGGAAAAGAGGGACTGAGCGCCGCCACCTTCGCCCCCAAAGCCGACGGCGTCATAACAGTTAATGCGAAGGGGGACCTCTCACACTGGATCGTAGAGAACCCCCACCCCGAGATCAGTTGGGGGAGCCTGTTCGGGAAGGTCTGGTACGAGGGGTACCCCGCGCCGGCCTATGTCTGGCAATCCACTGGAGGGACTGATGACTTTGAGGGGAAGTTCAGCCTGACCCCGCTCATCTTCGGGACGATCAAAGGGACATTCTACGCCCTGCTCATCGCGATCCCGCTGGCGCTCCTGGGCGCCCTGTATACCTCCCAGTTCATGCACCCAACGCTCAGGGGGATCGTGAAACCGACCGTGGAGATTATGGCTGCGCTTCCGAGCGTCGTCTTGGGCTTTCTGGCGGGCCTGTGGCTTGCGCCCCTCGTTGAAAAGATCGTTCCCGGCCTCTTCCTTATGCCGATCATCACCACACTCCTCATCCTGATCGCGGTCTTTTGCTGGCGATTCGTTCCCATCGGCGTCCGCCGTCGAGTCAAGGCGGGTACCGAGGTTGCCTTGCTCATCCCGATCGTGATTCTCGGAGGCTGGATCTCCTTCCAACTCGGTTGGGCGGTCGAGCGCATGCTACTGTCAGGCGACTATCGAGGCTGGCTCTTGAATCTCCTCGGGCTCACCTATGATCAACGAAACTCCCTGGTTGTGGGCATCGCCATGGGCTTCGCCGTCATCCCGATCATTTTTACCATTGCCGAGGATTCGCTCTCTAACGTGCCTCAACACCTTGCGGCCGGTTCGCTCGCGCTTGGCGCCACCCGGTGGCAGACCGCGCTGAGGGTCGTCCTGCCGACGGCAAGCCCCGGGATCTTCTCCGCCATCATGATCGGCTTCGGACGGGCGGTGGGCGAAACAATGATCGTCCTGATGGCTACGGGGAATACGCCGGTGATGGACTGGAGCACCTTCAACGGTTTTCGAGCCCTCTCGGCCAACATCGCCGTGGAGCTCCCTGAGGCGCCGGAGGGCGGGACGCTCTTCCGGATCCTCTTCCTGGCAGCCCTCCTGCTCTTCGTGATGACATTCATCGTGAACACCCTGGCCGAATTGGTCCGCCTGAAGCTCCGGCAGAGGTATCGCGCCCTATGACGCGATTCTGGAAGAGCGGTAATCCATTCATCTGGCTCACTGGAGGGGCATTAGCCTTCAGTCTGCTCATGGTGGCCGGACTCGTCCTTTTGGTGCTGCTCAACGGGCTGGGCTTCTTTTGGCCGTCGCCGATTACGCTTCTCACGCTGTCAGACGGCAAGGAGCTATTAGGCCAGGTGACGCAACGGGAGGCGATCCCGCAACCAGACGCGCCACCGGGAACCGCCACGCACTACCGGATTCAGGTCAAGGTCGGCAATCGTGACCTGTACGGCGCCGACTTCGTCTGGGTCGAGGAGGCCGCGATCGCTCGCCGCGACTTCCCTGCGTGGGCTGTCCTCATCGAGCGGCGGGAGTGGGGCAATCTCTATGGTTTTATCAAGGAGATTCGGGACAACGAGCGCGCCGTAGCTCAGGGGTCTGAGCCGGCCTGGAACGCTCTTCAGCCCCTCCTCCCGAACGCGACATCGACCTTCCAGGAGATCAGGCGGATCGAGAAAAAAGAGATCGGGGCGATCAACTCCGCCCAGGAGAAGATCCGCCTCAAGCTCAAGAGGCTGGCGCTCTCAGGACAAGAGGGAGGATCAGAAACAGCACGGCTCGACAAGGAGATGGAGGGTTGGGCGGCCAAGTACCGCGAACAGGAGGCGAGACTCGCCACGCTTCGTCAGGTCTCCAGACAGACGCTCATCGTCTCGGTCATCGGCGACAAGGAGACGGAACTGCCGCTTCAGCAGATCGTCCGCATCATCCGACCGAACTCGATGGGGGTGTGGGCCAAGAGCGGCGTCTATCTGTCCAGGCTCTGGGAGTTCATCTCCGGCGATCCCAGGGAGTCGAATACCGAGGGTGGCGTCTTCCCCGCCATATTCGGCACAGTGATGATGGTGATGATCATGAGCCTTCTCGTCGCACCGCTGGGCGTGCTGGCCGCATTCTACCTTCGGGAGTACGCAAAACAGGGGGTGTTGGTCAGTACGGTCAGGATCGCCGTGAATAATCTGGCCGGCGTCCCGTCCATCGTCTTTGGGGTCTTTGGTCTCGGCTTTTTCATCTACCTTGTCGGGGGAAGTATCGACCGGCTCTTCTATCCTGAAGCACTCCCGACCCCGACCTTCGGAACAGGGGGGATCTTATGGGCCTCGTTGACCCTTGCCCTTCTGACCGTCCCGGTCGTCATCGTAGCCACGGAGGAAGGGCTTGCGGCTATCCCGCCCGGGATGCGTGAGGCCTCGCTGGCGCTGGGCGCCACGAAGTTCGAGACGACTTGGCGGGTGGTCCTGCCGACGGTCATGCCCTCGGTCCTCACGGGACTCATTCTGGCCATGGCCCGGGCGGCCGGGGAGGTCGCGCCGCTCATGATTACCGGGGTGGTCAAGCTCGCCCCGTCCCTTCCGATCGATGGCGTCTGGCCGTTCCTCCATCTGGAGCGCAAGTTCATGCACCTTGGGTTTCACATCTACGACGTCGGGTTTCAATCGCCCAATGTGGATGCCGCCAGGCCGATGGTCTACACGACCGTGCTCCTTCTTCTCCTGGTCGTCCTGGTCTTGAACCTGGCGACGATCCTGATTAGGAACCGTCTACGAAAAAAATACGCGTCTTCGGCGTTTTAGGGATAGAGAAAATGTCCTATGATAGAGAAAGCAGTGGGCAGCACCTAGTGGGAATGGTGTAGCACCATGAAATCTCAAGTGGACTGTGAACACCGATAATGCCAACAGAGCCGATGATCGAAATCAGGAAGTTGACCCTCAAGTACGGCGAGAAGCTCGCCCTCCAGGATATCAGCCTCGATATCCC
>SCST01000362.1 GCA_004299465.1 Methylovulum sp.
TTCCGATCTCGATAGGAATGCCCTCAGGCCCGAACAATTTCGGGTTTTTCAGGTAATCGATCGCGCGTATCCGGGCAATGGTTTTTGGGCGGCTGTACAATTTGTTAATGATCGTGCAGGCCAGCATATTGGTTTCATCGCGGTCGGTTACGGCAATCACCAGGTCGGTATTATGGACTCCGGCCTGTTCCAGAACTCCTGGATGTGCGGCATTGCCGATAATCGTGGTGATATTGATGCGTTCCTTCAAGGCTTCAAGCCGTAACGCGTCGTAGTCAATAACCGTAATATCGTTCGCTTCGCCGGCCAAGGCCTCGGCAACCGAAGCGCCGGTGCTTCCCGCCCCCAAAATCAGTATTTTCATAAGCGTCTCTATTGTGTTAACCGTTGTGTGCTCACCATACGCTATACCTCGAATTGCACACCCAATTCAACCACGCGTTCCGGCGGGATTTTAAAAAACTGTATCGGTGACGAAGAATTCCTGAACATGACCAGGAAAATTTTTTCCTGCCAGGGATTTAAATCCGGCTTGTCGGAAGGTATCAGCGTCTCCCGGCCGATAAAAAAGGACGCGCTGCCGGAATCGATGTCCAGGCCCTGCAAGCGGCATAAACGAAGTATCTGCGGCACATTCGGCGTTTCCATAAAGCCGTGGCGTGCGGTAACCCGGTAAAATCCCTGTTCCAGCGCATCGATATTAATACGCTCATCATCGGCTAGCGTCGGTACGTCTTCGGTGGATATGGTCAACAAAACAATCCGTTCATGCAGCACCCTGTTGTGTTCAAAATTGACCTGCAAGGCATGCGGCATGCTGAGATTGCGGGCGCTCATGTAAACGGCCGTGCCGGGTATCCGCGCCATCGGCGGATGGGCATTGAGGCCGGCAATAAAACCGGTCAGCGATACGGCGGCTTTTTGCAGATGATAGGTCAGCACCTCGCGGCCGCGTCGCCAGGTAAACATTAACAAAAACAACAGGCTGCCCATTACTAATGGAAACCAGCCGCCTTGCGGAATTTTCAGCAGGTTGGCGCCCAGAAACGCGCCGTCAACCGCCAGGAACAACGCCACCAAGGGATAGGCCCGATGCGGCCGCCACTGCCAGCTATCCAGCGCAACGATCAGCGTCAACAGCGTGGTAATCATCATCGTACCGGTCACGGCGAGGCCGTAAGCGGCCGCGAGATTGCCGGAAGAGCCGAAGCCCAGCACCGTGCAGATCACCAGCAGCAGCAACATGCGATTCATCGTCGGAACATAGATTTGCCCGATCGCTGCCGTCGATGTATGTATCCGCTGCATGCGGGGGATATAATCCATCTGCATCGCTTGGCTGGTGATCGAAAACGCGCCGGAAATAACCGCTTGCGACGCGATAACCGTCGCGCAGGTCGCCAGCCCGATCATCGGGTACATCGCCCAGGGCGGCACCAGCAGGTAAAACGGGTTCAGCACCGCAGCAGGGTCGCGCAGAATCAATGCGCCCTGGCCGAAATAATTCAACGCCAGCGCCGGTAAAATCAGCGCAAACCAGGCCAGTTGAATCGGGCGCTTGCCGAAATGCCCCATGTCGGCATACAGCGCTTCGGCTCCCGTTAACGCCAATACCACGGCACCCAACGCGATAAAGGCATGCCAGCCGTGCTCCAGGAAAAAGCGCAGGCCGTATACCGGGTTCAGCGCCTCCAGCACGTCAGGGTTCTGGCTCACACTCAAGCCGCCTAATAGCGCCAATACGCCGAACCACACCATCATGACCGGGCCAAACAGCAAACCGACTTTGGCTGTACCATAGCTCTGGAACAAAAATAAGCCGATCAACACGACTATTGTTGTCGGCAACACATAAGCCTCAAGAGCGGGTGCTGCAACCTGCAGCCCTTCCACGGCGCTTAACACGGAAATGGCCGGCGTGATGATGCCGTCGCCGTAAAACAGCGCCGTGCCGAACAGGCCCAGCGCAATGATGATATTGCGCTGCCGCTGCTGGTTGCGGTGGCGTAACGCCAAGGCCATTAACGCCATGATACCGCCTTCGCCGCGGTTATTGGCGCGCATCACAAACAGCACGTACTTGATTGAGATCACCAGGATCAGCGACCAAAAAATCAGCGAAAGAATGCCCAGTACATTATCCGGCGTTGCCGCTACGGCATGGGGGCCGTTAAATATTTCCTTCATCGTATACAGCGGGCTGGTGCCCACGTCGCCGTAAACAACGCCGATAGCGCCAAGCATCAAGGCGATCAGGCCGGCGGAGGGTTCATGGGCATTGGCTTGAGTCGTCATAGTTCCCTTCAGGTAAAAAGATCAGCAAGGCAATTGTCTCATTGCCTGTGGTAAATGCTAAACGAAAATCGCCGCATTATATTTTTCACAGGACAATAAAAACCGGCCGCCGTAAAATTCACATTGGTGCAATATAACGGCTGGGTGCACAAAACTGATGCACTATTTTCGGAACAGTCCTGGCTTAATTCAATAGCATCAAGCATAACCAATTGTTATTATTATCTAATTACCGTGTGGTTTGGTATAGAATCATTGGCACAATGATTGCGTCACGGCTATGGAGGCCCCAATGGCGGGGCGTTAAAATCCCGGTTCAACAGCGAACCCTATGGCAAAGGCGTCTATCCAAACTGAATGCATCAGGCATCCTGTTTATAGACGTTTTTTTTTGCCTGGCTTAACGGACAGTAAAAACCGGCAATAACAATCCAAACGAGATCAAGCAAGAGCAAGAGGCACAAAGCTTCGACCTGTTATTTCCGCAGACGATTATCAAAAACAGCACCCATTAAGGAAAAAAGCGCCATGCTAAACAATTTTTCTATCAAAACGCGGCTGATTTTGCTTATCAGCTTTATGGCCGTGCTTGCCGTTATGTTGGGGGCGCTCGGCTTGTTTGGAATCAAAAAAGCCAACGAGGGCTTGCTCGCGGTGTATAGGCAGCGTACCGTCCCTATAGAACAGATCGGTGCGGTCAGGGCGAAACTGCTGGCTAACCGCCTCGCTATCGTAAATAGCCTGGCGTCCATCGAAGAAGCGCCGGACTCTCTGCAACAAATCGATAAGAATATATTCGATATTAACCAGGCATGGGACGCCTACCTGAATATCCCGCTTGCCGCGGAGGAAAAGAGACTGGCCGACAAGATTGGCGAGGATCACAAGCGCCTTGTTACTGAAGGATTGAAACCCATCCTGGCGTTATTGAGCGCCGGGAACAGGGAGGCCGCCAAAATCGCTGTCAGGGAACATATACCGCCCCTGTTCGCGTCGATCTCCGAAGCGCTGGATACCTTGACGAAGATACAGCTTGACGCGGCAGAACAGGAGTACGATGCCGCACAACGCCGTTACGAATTGATCAGCATTATTTCAATAAGCGCCCTGGTGCTGGGCTTGTTATTGTCGGGTTTTATCGGTTGCACGCTAATCCGCGGCCTTAGCCGTTCTCTACAGGCGACGCAAAAAATAGCCGATGCGATTGCTGCCGGCGATCTTGGCTCCCCTATCGATACCGGCCGGAAAGATGAATTCGGGGCCTTGTTGTCTGCGATGAAAGCGATGCAGGATACACTCAAGGTTTTTGTTGCCGACCTGGATGTCATGGCGCAAAAGCATGCGGAAGGCTGGGTTAAAGAACAGCTCGATGCGCCAAAATTCCCCGGCATCTACGGCAAGATGGCGCAGGAAATCAATGAATTGATTCAATCACGCATCGCTATCAATAGAAAGCTGATCGGCATCGTCAACCAGTATGCCAAGGGTGATTTTTCGCTAGACATGGATGTTCTTCCCGGTGAGACCATTGCCATCACGAAGATCATGGACAACGCGAAAAAGACCTTCCTCGATGTTAATAACGAAATTAAACTGCTCGTAGAAGCCGGCGCTAAAGGCGATTTCTCAAAGCGCAGTGATGCGGGCAGGTTTGAGTTCATGTTCAAAGGCATTTTGACGGATCTCAATAAACTCGTTGAAACCTGCGATGTCGGTTTTAATGACGTCTTGCGCGTCGCCAATGCACTGGCCCGAGGCGACCTGACCCAAACCATCACCCAAGACTACCCCGGCTTATTCGGCCGCACCAGGGACGGCATTAACGACACCGTAGACAACCTCAAGGCGCTGGTCGGCGAAATCAAGGAAGCATCCGATACCATCAGCACCGCGGCCAGGGAAATTGCCGCGGGTAATAATGACCTGTCTTACCGTACTGAAGAGCAGGCTGCGAGTCTCGAACAAACCGCCGCGAGCATGGATGAGCTGACCTCCACGGTGCAGGCCAATACTCAAAGCGCCGAACAGGCCAGCCGGCTTGCCGTTGCAGCATCGGACATCGCGGCTAAAGGTGTCGGTGCGGTAGGGCAGGTCATCTTGACGATGGATGATATTAACCGGTATTCAGTCAAAATCGGGGACATCATCAGCGTCATCGATGATATTGCCTTCCAGACCAATATTCTTGCTCTCAATGCCGCGGTGGAGGCGGCCCGTGCGGGCGACACAGGCAAGGGTTTCGCCGTTGTCGCGATAGAAGTGCGCAATCTTGCACAACGCGCCGCGACAGCCGCAGGGGAAATCAAGGCGCTTATCCACGATTCGGTAGGGAAAGCCCAGGACGGTGGTAAACTGGTTGTCCAGGCGGGTCATACCATGGAAGAAATCGTCAATGCGATCCGTGATGTAACCCTCATAGTGGCCGAAATTGCCGCCGCGTCAAGCGAACAAAGCGCCGGCATTGGGCAGGTCAATCAGGCTGTCGTGCAAATGGACGATATGACCCAGCAAAACGCCGCCCTAGTGGAGCAAGCCGCCGCTGCGGCGCAATCACTGGAAACGCAGACGCAACACTTGTCGGGTGCTGTGGCAAATTTCAAATTGCATATCCATGCCAGCGATCCCGGCGATTTTTTTAATGCCTCACCGATACCCGTGACGGCGATAGCCAAGGCAAAGGTCAATCGACATCTGCCACCAGCGAGAAATCAACCGAAACGGCAGGCGCTATTGGTAACTTCCGACGGTGATGAATGGGATGAGTTTTAAATAAAGCGCTGGGAAGCAATCCGTAAGGCTTAGTGTCTTTCCAGCATTTGCAAACCTGCTGCAAAAGTATTTTTAAGCTATAATTGCGGACTTTTCATGTCATCCTAAAGTAGCCGCCGTGTCCAGCATAAAAAACGATTTATCAACTTTTCAGGGACTTATCCTAGCGCTGCAAGATTACTGGTCGAACCAGGGCTGTATTTTATTACAGCCTTTAGACCAGGAGGTCGGCGCCGGAACCTTCCATCCCGCGACGTTCCTGCGCGCCATCGGCCCCGAGCCGTGGAGCACAGCGTATGTACAGCCGTCGCGTCGCCCCACCGACGGCCGCTTCGGCGAAAACCCCAACCGCCTGCAGCATTACTACCAGTACCAGGTGATGCTGAAACCCTCGCCCGACAATATCCAGGACTTATACCTCGACTCGCTACGGCATTTAGGCTTTGACTTGCTCGAACATGACATCCGTTTTGTCGAAGACAACTGGGAATCACCCACGCTGGGCGCATGGGGTTTGGGCTGGGAAGTTTGGCTGAACGGCATGGAAGTCACGCAATTTACCTACTTCCAGCAAGTCGGCGGCCTGGAATGCCGTCCTGTAACCGGCGAAATCACTTACGGCCTGGAACGGCTGGCAATGTATTTGCAGGGCGTCAAGAGTGTTTACGATCTGGTCTGGACGCGCACCCCGCACGGTGTTGTCACTTACGGCGATGTCTTCCATCAAAACGAAGTGGAGATGTCGTCGTTTAACTTCGATCATGCGAATGTGCCGTTTTTGTTCTCGTGTTTCGACACTTACGAACAGGAATGCCAAAAGCTGATTGAACTAGGCTTGCCGCTGCCTGCTTACGAAATGGTCTTGAAAGCCTCGCACACGTTCAATTTGCTCGATGCTCGTCATGCGATTTCCGTCACCGAACGGCAACGTTATATTTTGCGGGTGCGGACTTTGTCGCGTGCGGTGGCCGAGGCTTATTATGCACGGCGTGAGTCTTTAGGTTTTCCGATGTGCAATCCAGCCGCTGAGTAAACATGGCCAACTTCTTCAACTCGGTTCGGATCACTAACTTTAAATCGCTTAAGGATGTAACTTTAAGCGATTGCAAGCGCATTAATTTGCTGATTGGCAAGCCGAATGTGGGAAAGTCGAATATTTTGGAGGCGATTGGATTACTTGGTTTGCCCTATTACAAACAATACACCGCGACCAAAAAAATAACTCAATTTGTAAGAATAGAAAATCTTGCAGAGTTATTCTACGACGGCAATGTTGATGAAGAAATTAATATAATTACGGACAATGGCAGCATTTGTAAAATTGATTACGAACCAGATAAAGGGACGGCTAAATTTACAATCATTTTGCCAGAAAAAGTTGACCAAGAATTTTTGGAAAAATACCCGACAAAAGAAAAATATGTAATCGTTGTTGACCAAAAATTTAATCCTTCATCAACTAACAAAATCGAATTTGAGTTTACTACTGATACCGAACGCAAGATAACTTATCTAAGCTCTTCTAATATCCCAGATTCTGAAACGAAAATAAAAGGATTTAAGAAATCTCGAGTTAAATTTTTTAAATTCCCGCAAGTTTTTGTATCAAAAATACAGCGTGGCTCCAACTTTAGCCGCGATTTACGACCACCAAATGGCTTTAATTTACTTGAAGTAATTGAATACAATAAATCATTGGAAAATGAATTAACCAGCTTATTGTCAGAATATGGTTTACGGCTTCTATTTGATAAAACAAACCACTCATTACGGATAATGAAAGCCTTAAAAGAAGGCTCCACAATGGTTTCATTTCCGTATAGTTCTATAGCTGACACATTACAAAGGGTAATATTTTTTAAAGCAGCAAGATCG
>SCST01000363.1 GCA_004299465.1 Methylovulum sp.
ACACCGGCTATGGCAATGGGTTTGACTCAGGAGTCATTAACTTGGAGATTCCTATTTGTAGCGCCTATTTTGGTAACTCATTGATAGAAATCAACCTGCATTGATTTGCAGGGACTACCCGATTTTTCGACGGTGGCCTCTTGTCCAAGTACTGGCCGATTAGCACACGCTCAGGCACTGACCAAATGCAGCGGTGATTGGGCATTTTTGGCATCTTTTGAGCCGCGTGAAGTTTTGCCGTCTATTGCAATCACTTCGCCTTCCGTTTTAACGGTTATCTCATTAACCCAATTCATAAAACAGCGGCGAAATTCTTCTGGGTTGAGGACAGGGTGTAGGCGATGCAGTCATGGGAGGGGATGCCATTTTTTAGCGGAACGAAACGGCGTAGTCATTCCAGTTTCTCTTTGCCAAAATCCGCTAGGCCTAACCAACCTTCAGCTCCACTGGTAACAGCACAGACGGTCAATACTAAAATGTCCATTAACGAGTGTAACTTTTTACGCTCAATGCGAGGGTCTTTGAGGTCAGCAAAGTGGTTTACAAACATGGTTTTTATTTCTCTGGAAAAATTAGCAATATCTGCGCAGCCCTTGAATTTTCAAGAGTTTTAATGCGTTTGCCCTGAGAATTACAGAGACAGGGCTGGTTTATTTTTTTTCTTACTATATAATATTCAGCTTACCGAAAACTATCGATGCCTCGGTGGCGAAATTGGTAGACGCAAGGGACTTAAAATCCCTCGGTGGTAACACCGTGCCGGTTCGACTCCGGCCCGAGGCACCAAATCACAGATTCAAGCCGTATCATACGGTATTAGAACCCGCAAGCTGCAAGGCTTAGCGGGTTTTTTATTGCCTCAAGCAATGCCGCCTAGTATCATCAAATACCATCAACGTTGTTGGTATTCTTGTTGGTATTGGCCCTTTCCTGGCAGTCGATACCAACAAAACCGCCCTAGCCCTTGAGGATTGCGCCATGCTGGCAGATATTCAAATACGCAAAATCAAACCGACCGATAAGCCACAAAAGCTAAGCGATGGCGGCGGCCTGTTCTTGCTGGTAACACCACAAGGCGGTAAGTTTTGGCGTTTGGCTTATCGGTTTACCGGCAAGCAAAAGACGTTATCCATTGGCGAGTACCCCTATATTTCAATCGCAGAAGCCCGCAAAAAGCGCGAAGAGGCAAAAGAGCAGCTGGTTAATGGCATTGACCCATCAGCGGCCAAAATAGCCGCTAAGATTGCTACTCATGGCATAGCGGCTAACAGTTTTGAAATAATCGCCCGCGAATGGCACAAAACGCACATGACCAGCAAAAGCGAAGGCCACGCTAAAAAAACGCTGGCTTGCCTTGAAAAAGATGTTTTCGCCTGGCTGGGCAAATTGCCAATAACCCACATTGAAGCCCCGGACGTTTTGGCAGTATTGCGGCGAATCGAACAGCGCGGAGCCAACGAACTGGCACACAATACCAAAAGCATCATAGGGCAAGTTTTCCGTTATGCGATAGCCACGGGCCACGCTGTAAGAAACCCGATTCCCGATTTACAAGGCGCATTAACGCCCGTCGTGGTCAAACATCACGCCGCCATTACTGACCCGGTACAAATAGGCGCATTGCTGAGAGCCTGCGAAGGCTACACCGGACATTTTGCTACGCGCACCGCGTTGCATTTGTCGTTTTTAGTGATGCTAAGACCCGGAGAAGTAAGAAAAGCAGAGTGGTCAGATATAGACCTTGAGCGGGCAGAATGGCGTATTCCGGCCGTTAAAATGAAAATGCGGGATGAACATATCATTCCACTATCAAGGCAAGCCGTAGCCCTGTTTAACGAAATAAGACCGCTGACCGGTACCGGCCAGTTTGTTTTTCCTTCAGTGCGTAGCCTTTCCCGGCCAATGTCAGAAAACACCATTAACGGCGCATTAAGGCGACTGGGTTACACCGGCGAGGAAATGACGGCACACGGTTTTAGAAGCATGGCTTCAACGCGGCTTAATGAAGCGCATTTGTTCCACCCGGACGCGATAGAAAGACAACTTGCTCACGGCGAGCAAAACAGCGTTAGGGCAGCTTATAACCGCGCCCAATACTTGCCGGAGCGGGTAAAAATGATGCAATGGTGGGCGGATTACCTGGACAGTTTGAAGGCGGGCGGCGTGGTTATTCCGTTCCAGCTTAAAACCGCGTAGCCGTCCTGTTATGGTTTATTGCCTTCATCCCACCTGCACGAACGAACTTGAGCCGGTATGTAAAGCGGGCAGGCCTCGCCGCTTTTGCTCCAACGCCCGCAAACAAGCCTTTCACCGCTGGAGCAAAAACGGTTATGAGCATATCCGCTTATCACACCGCTATCATTCCGCCTCGCCGGTGCTGGCGAGGCCGATCAAAAACAGCGGCTAAACGTTACGAAATTAGCAGCGGCTTTTCATTCTGGTTATCATGTATGTGCGAAATATATACGCGGTAAATACTGGATACATACACATGACTACTCAGAAAGAAACAGGTTTTACTATCCGCATTGAGCAGGAACTTAAAGACGCCTTTGTCGCCACCGCCAAAGGTCAAGACCGAACGGCAAGCCAAGTGTTGCGGAATTTTATGCGCGACTATGTGAAAAAGAACGGGCAAACCGATCTGTTCAGACAGCAACAGAGCAAGCCGTAACCGCTACAACCCAAGGAATGACCATG
>SCST01000364.1 GCA_004299465.1 Methylovulum sp.
TGCTGGACCATATTAATACGCTGGACAAGCAAATAGAAACGATGCAAAAAGCGATTAATGACGCAGGGATTAAATGCAAGGAAACGCCGATATGTACATTGGACGGCTGTGAAATTGACGACAGCTATACGCAAGACAATAGCTAATATTGCTTAACGTACTAATTTTTATATATTTTTTAAACACACAATCGATAGGGATAATAGCTATAATAGTTGACTATTATGCTGGGTTAAGTATAGTAACAGCAACTTAACAGTATTTAGAAAGGATGGATTTGTGCGCTTAACTACCAAAGGTCGCTATGCGGTAACGGCAATGCTTGATTTGGCTTTTCATAGCCAAATCAAGCCGGTTACGTTAACAGAGATAGCCACTCGACAAACAATTTCCCTGTCGTATCTTGAGCAATTATTTGCACGTTTACGCCGTGCAGGCATGGTCAAGGGTGTTCGTGGGCCGGGCGGAGGCTACATGCTGTGTGGCCAGGCAAGTGATATTAATATTGCCGATATTATTGCCGCTGTTGATGAACCGATCCATGCAACCAAATGCGGCGGCGAGGCTAACTGCCAAAAAGACCAGGCTTGCCTGACGCACGATTTATGGATGGGCCTGAGTGACCAGATCAGGGAGTATTTAAAAGGCATTACGCTGGGTGAGTTGTTGGAAAAAAACAGTGTCCAGGAGATCGCCGGGCGGCAGGAACAAGAAGCTCAACGCGTTATTGAAGTGCATCGTCATGTCGGAGTGAATGCCTCACCCTCATGATTTACCTTGATCACAATGCGACAACACCGATAGATGAACGGGTGTTGGATGCAATGTTGCCCTTCCTGAAAATTTTTTACGGTAATCCTTCCAGCCTGTACCGTCACGGCAGGATTGTCAGAAGCGCTATAGACACGGCACGCGAGCAGGTTGCGGCCTTGGTTGATGCCAATGCGGCACAGCTTATATTCACCAGCGGCGGTACCGAAGCCAACAACCTGGCGCTGACATCGCTAAGTCCACAGGCCGGATTCGCTATTTCAGCCGTTGAGCATCCTTCGATTACCGAGCCTGCGCAGTCTTTAAGCTATCAAGGGCATCATCTGGAAATTATTGATGTCGATGCGTCTGGACGGGTGACTGATGAGGCCATCAATAAACTGCTTGTGCATCGTCCGGACCTGGTTTCGATCATGTTGGCTAATAACGAAACCGGCGTGATCCAGGATGTTGAGCATCATGCCGGGCGTTTAAAAGCAAGCAATATCAAGGTGCATACGGATGCCGTACAGGCGTTGGGGAAAATCCCGGTATCATTCAGGCGGCTGGGTGTCGATTTGATGTCGCTGTCCAGTCATAAAATTTATGGGCCCAAGGGCTGCGGTGCGTTGGTATTCGACAAAAGCATGTCAATAAAACCGCTTTTGCTCGGCGGTGGGCAGGAGCAGGGGCTAAGGGCAGGAACAGAAAACGTTGCCGCTATCGTCGGCTTTGGCAAGGCCGCCGAACTTGCGCAAGCTGAACTTGCCATGCGCGATAAGCATCTTTGTTCCCTCAGGCTTGTACTGGAGCAGGGGCTGGCCGATATTCCCGGATTGACTGTCTTTGCCGGGCAAGCGAAGCGCTTGCCTAATACCGTACAGTTCGGTGTTCATGGCGCTGATGGAGAGATGCTGCTGATGAAACTGGATCAGAAAGGTGTTGCCCTTTCCAGCGGATCAGCCTGTGCCAGCGGCGGCGGCAAACCCAGTTCAGTGCTTACGGCAATGGGTATTTCAGACGAGCAGGCCAAAACAGCAATCCGCGTAAGCCTCGGAAAAACGAATATCGAAGCGGAAGTATTTGAGTTTATTAAATTATTAAAAGCCTTGGTCAGCCAAGCATAAAAGAGGATATATGCCTGTTTCACTCACAGAAAATGCAGCCCGCCAAATCAAAAAGCAATTGGAAAAGCGCGGGAAAGGCATCGGTTTAAAGTTGGGCGTAAAAAAGTCCGGTTGCTCCGGGTACGCTTATGTGCTGGATTATGCCGATCATCTTGGCGAAAGCGATGCCGTTTTTGAAGGTTTTGGCGTTAAAGTGATAGTCCAGGAGGGCGATCTGGGTTTTGTTGACGGTATAGAACTGGATTATCGCAGGGAAGGCATTAATGAAGCTTTCCGCTTCAATAACCCGAATGTCAAAGGTACTTGCGGTTGCGGCGAAAGCTTTTCTGTCACATGACTGTTTGGCATGGTAATGCCATTACAGGCATGGGGACGACCCTTGCGGTTGTCACATGACTGTTTGGCATGGTAATGCCATTACAGGCATGGGGACGACCCTTGCGGTTGTCACATGACTGTTTGGCGTGCTAATGCCCGCACTTGCCGTTTAACATGAAAGTTTACCGATCAATTTATCGATATATTCTTCCTTACCTGATTTTTACAGCCAAACTACACCGTGGGCAATATAGTAATTTTTACAGACGATCCAGGCTGGCACGGCAAGCAATTACGGCTTGCTTTTGCCGATCGGGGTTACAGCAGTGACTATGTTTCGTTGACAGAGTGCCGCTTCCGTATCGAACCCGGCCGGCAGCCATTGATTATACCGGGCTTTGAGCAAGCTTTGCCCGATGCCGCTTTTGTGCGCGGCGTGCCTGGCGGTTCGCTGGAAGAAGTCGTGTTGTACCTGGATATACTGCATGCCTTAAAAGCGATGAATATTCCTGTCTACAATGACGGTTATGCCGTGGAGCGCAGTGTTGATAAAAGCATGACCAGCTTTTTGCTGCATAACGCCGGTTTGCCTACACCGCTGACCTGGGTGTTGCGCAATAGGCAAGATGCGCTGAGTCTTGCCGAAAATGAGTTAAAAAAAGGTCATTTACTGATCAGCAAGCCGCTGTTCGGATCGCAGGGCGAAGGCATACGCCGTATTGAAAAAATGACCGATTTATTCTGGTTGACGAGCAGTCACGGCGTCTATTACCTGCAACGCTTTGTGCATTGCGCGGGTGAAGGATTTTCCGATAATCGCGTATTTGTCATTAACGGACATGCCGTTGCCGCAATGCGGCGGCGCGGCAAGTTCTGGTTGAATAATGTCGCGCGCGGAGCCAGTTGCGAGCAGGTAGAGCTCGGTGCCGGTCTGGCGGAGCTGGCGGTCAAGGCGGCCGCGGCACTAGCAATGGACTATGCGGGAGTCGATATTATCCAGGATAAGCAGGGCGATTATACGATTATTGAAGTCAATAGTATTCCGGCATGGAAAGGCTTGGAAAGTGTTTGTGATGTCAATATTGCCGAATTATTGGCGGATGATTTAATCAATCGTCGCATCAATACCTTATCTTGCAGCTCTCAACGCCGTCATGATTTCGCCTGCACAACTGCGTGAGTTTTACCGGCAGGCCTGCGAAGTTGAATTACAGGCATTCAAGCCGGGTAATGTCAGTGTTTATGCCGATGGGCACGGCATGACGGTAGCTGATTTCAGAATCAGTGCCGAAGTCAGTGCAGCACCGCTTTGTAACCCAGCTTATTGTTTGGGTGAAAAAATATTTTATGCCGTCAAAGCGACGCGTGAGACCGTGGGCTGTAATACCAATCTAGGCATTATCTTGTTGTGCGCGCCGTTGGTCCAGGCGATTAGCCAATATTCAAGCATGACGCTGAGACAGGCTTTACAGCAGGTATTGTCGACAACAACGATAAGCGATGCGGATTGGGTTTTTAAAGCTATTGCGCTCGCATCGCCGGGTGGATTGGGCTCGTCGGGTCAGCAGGATGTGCATGACAAGGCTGATGTTACATTAACCGAAGCGATGGCATTAGCGGCTGGGAAAGATCGTATCGCACTTCAGTATATTACCCATTACAGAGATATTTTCGATTTTTCTGTCTCAATGTACTATAATGGTTTGGATAGGTGGGGTGATCAGAATTGGGCTGCAGTGGCGGTTTATGTCAATTTTTTGCGTCGATTTCCCGATAGCCATATCGAAAGAAAATACGGTAATCAGTACTCTGAGATGATCGCCGACAAAATGATGTCAGTCAGTGAAGCATTATCCGGTGCAGATCGGCCGGATTCGATTATGCCCTTGCTTTATTGCATAGATCATGAACTCAAGTCCGGGAATATAAATCCAGGTACCACGGCAGATATTACCGTAGCGACGATTTTTGCAGTATTTTTAGAAGATTTTCTCAAGTCTTCAAATAGATTTGTTCAAACGAACAAGTAAAACTGGCACATCAGTGTCGATATTAGCTAATCTTTCAATCTTTTCTTCACAGGGGAAAATAAACATGGCGAAAATTAATAAATTGTGCGTTGGCGAGTCTTTAGTCGGCGAAGGCAATGAAATTGCTCACATTGACTTGATCATTGGACCACGCGGTTCAGCAGCTGAAACTGCATTCGCAAATGCTTTGACAAACAACAAAGACGGTTTCTCTACTTTGTTAGCCGTTGTTGCGCCTAACCTGATGGTTAAACCAGCGACTATTTTGTTCAACAAAGTAACCATCAAAGGTTCTAAACAAGCCGTCCAAATGTTTGGTCCAGCACAACGCGCGGTTGCTATGGCTGTCGCTGATTGTGTAGAAGACGGCACTATCCCGGCTGATGAAGCTGATGATTTATTCATCTCTGTTGGTGTATTCATTCACTGGCAAGCTGAAGACGATGCTAAAATTGAATCATTCAATTACGCAGCGACTAAAGAAGCTCTGAAACGCGCTGTAGCGGGTTCACCAACTGCTGCTGAAGTCGTTGCCGGCAAAAAAGAAGCCAAACACCCATTCGCAGTTAACAACGAAGCATAAGTTTTTAACTAACGCGGTGTTAAAAATACCCCGGCCAGCCGGGGTATTTTTTTGCCTGCAATTTCTCAATATCCTCGCGTTTGATTGCTCCTGAATGCAGGCTGCTTGCTATTAATGCCCGTTGTACGCCTATCCGCCCTAATGCCGTTAAATCGGATAGATGCCTTATTCCGCCTGCGGCGATAAAATTTTTATGCGGGTATAAGCTGCAAAACTGGTTTAATTTGGGTAGGTCAGGTCCCTGGTTGCTGCCCACCTGCGCCAATGTCATGATGATGACATCCTCCGGCCAAAGATCCGGGTTGGAAAATAAGCGTTCTGCGCCCAGCGTTCCAGACATCGAATAATCCAGAGACAGGATAAAGCGGTTATTGAAAGCTTTAAGCTCCGCGACGGTTTCGTTTTGATAAGACTCACTGCCAAGCACGGGCAGATAATTGTCAGGGTATTTCAAACAAGGGTCGTAGCGCCGATAACCTTTATCCACCCAAAATAATATTTGCGGAAAACGGGCCAATACCTCAGTAATTAATGAGTCATGATTATGCTGTCCGAGAATGGCGTTCAAGTCTGCGATATAAAAAGTGTCGAAATCATACAGGCCCAGGAATGCTTCAATAACGGCATAAATATCCGCTGACCCACATAAATTGGATTGAATGGCTTGGTAATTCTCGCGATTACCTTGGCGGGCATGCACGACAACACCGTTTTTTAGATCGAGGACGGGGATTATTTTCATCAAAACTGCGTATGAAAGTTTTAATATTTGAGTATATCACCGGTGGCGGTTTTAATAAGCAGGAACTGCCGGACGCATTGACCAGGGAAGGGCGCTTGATGCTGCAAGCGCTACTTGAAAACTTTTTCGAAATAAACGGCATAGAACTGCTGGTTATGCTGGACTACCGGCTAGTCGGCGCTTTAAGACTTGGCAATGCCGGGATTGCAACGATTAATCCTGAGCATGACAGTCACGAAGAATTCGCCCGGTTGGCACGGCAGTGCGACGCTGCTTGGCCGATTGCCCCGGAGTTTGACGGCATATTGGAGGGCTTATGCCGGGCTGTCGAACAGGATACGCTCTTATTGACGTCAGCTGCCGAAGCGGTAGCGATTACAGGCAACAAATTGCTCACCTACCAACATCTTGTGCGTCATCATATCGCGACCGTACCCACCGAACTTCTCAGCGAGGCCGGTTTTTACCCCGGCGAATGGATGATTAAATCGATTGATGGGGCAGGATGCAGCAAAAGTTATTTAATCACGGACCAGCAAGCGTTTGATGCGGCCCTAAGGCAAAGCGGACAGTTTATTATCCAACCGCATCTTAATGGTAAGAAGACCAGCTTATCCTGCTTATTCAAGCAGGGTAGGGCATGGCTTTTGTCTGTCAATTTACAGCGCTTCAAGATAGTCGACAGGCAATACCAACTGCTGGCTATCATCGTCAATCACAATCCGGACAGCGGCTTGTACCAGAGCTTGGCGGATAATATTGCCCGTGCGTTCCCTGACTTATGGGGCTATGCCGGCATTGACTTGATCGAAACAGCAGAACAGACTCTTGTGCTGGAAATCAACCCGCGCCTGACGACATCATTTGCAGGCATTCATGACGCACTCGGCATCAATGTGGCCGAACAAGTATTACGTTTGCCAGACGGTGAGCCTGATATCAAGGCAATAGACAAGCAATCGATAAGCATAAGAGTAAATCAATATGATGCCGACGCATAGCATAGGTTGGGATATAGGCGGTGCGCATGTCAAAGCGGCCGTGCTTAGCCCGTCCGGGGAAATTACCGGGATCTTTCAACAGCCGTGCCCGTTATGGAAAGGCCTGGAATATCTTCGGCACGCTGTCAGTGCGATCATGCAAACCCTGCCGCCGGGACCATATCGTCATGCCGTTACGATGACGGGAGAACTGGTTGATTTATTTATCGGTCGCGAAGAGGGGGTCAGGCAAATTATTGATACCATGAAGCAGATGTTAGGCGGTAACGGCATACTGGTATTTGCAGGAAAATACGGCTTGCTGGATAACACGCAGATTGGCGTTGAACATTATCAGGCTATTGCTTCCGCAAACTGGTTAGCCAGTGCCTGCTTTGCTGCGCAGAAAACAGGCAGCGGGCTGTTTGTTGATATAGGCAGCACCACCACCGATATACTCTTGCTTAATGACGGCGAGGTGCGGGCAACAGGTTATACCGATTACCAGCGCTTAATATCCAGGGAGCTTGTATATACCGGTATTGTCAGGACGGCGGTTATGGCAGTGGCGCAGACCGCTGTTGACGGCGACCGTGAAGTCGGCATCATGGCCGAATATTTTGCTACGATGGCGGATGTCTACAGGCTTACGGGAGAGCTTAACGAAGCGCACGATCAAACTGAAACGGCCGATGGTGCGGAAAAAACGCCGGTCGCCAGCGCGAGGCGCTTGTCGAGGATGATAGGCTGCGATTTTTATCCTGGTGAATTGCCGCGCTGGCGGCAATTTGCTGAAAATATCCGCGCCCAGCAATTGCAAAAAATACAATCGGCTTGCGAGCATGTTGCAGCGCCTGCAGGGATTTTGAAAAGCAACCCGTTAATTGGCGCAGGTGTCGGGCGGTTTCTGGTAAAACAACTGGCGCAACAATTAGCATGCCCTTACCTGGATTTCTCCGAATTATGTACCTGTTCCTTAATACAAACGGATATGGCGCCAGCAGATTGTGCGCCGGCAGTTTCTGTGGCGCATTTATTATTTGACGTACCCAAGTGATTCAAACAATCATCCTATACGCCTATGGCCTTATTTCCCTGCTGCTTATCGCATCAATAGGCCATGCCGGACAACTCAGCGCTACGCCGTACCGCCCGACGGTATCCAATCCTGCCGAATTGTCCGCGTTACGGCACGTAGAAATCGAATTCGGCACACAACTCAACCAGCCGGCTGAACAGGAACAGCGCAGCAGTTTGCCGTATTTAATCAAG
>SCST01000891.1 GCA_004299465.1 Methylovulum sp.
GGTCTCCCGCGAGAGGCTCCGGATCGGCCTCCACGACCTTCCCGTCCGCGCCAGCACCGGGATCATCACGTTCTGCGCGACGGTGAGCTCCGGGAACACGTTGACGATCTGGAACGACCGGCAAATCCCCATGCGGACCCGCTCATGGATGGGGAGGCGGGTGATGTCCCGCCCCTCGAAGCGGATCTTCCCGGTCTGCACCGGGAGGTGCCCCGTGAGGAGGTTGATCAGCGTGGACTTCCCCGCTCCGTTCGGCCCGATGATGGAGGTGAGGACGCCCGGCTCGAACCGGAGGTCGAGATCCCGCGCGGTGCAGACCATCCCGAAGTGGTTCGACAGCTTTTCCGTCGTGAGCAGGGGCTCGCCCATCCCGTGTTACCCCTCCCCCGGGGCGGTGGCCTTCCGGAACAGGGCCGACAGGGTTCCCATGACCCCGCCGCGGAACCCCAGGATGATCACCAGGAGGACGATCCCGAACCACAGCATCCAGTTCTCGGTGAACCGTTGGATGATCTCCCGCATCGCGACGAAGATCACGCCGCCGACCAGGGGGCCCGCAAGCGACGACAGCCCGCCCAGCAGGCTGACCAGGACCGGCTCCGCGGAATGGGTCCAGTGGGCCATGAAGGGGCGCGCGTTGCTCTCCAGGAGCGCCTCCAGCGAGCCGGCAAGACCCGCGAACGCCCCGCTCAGAACGAAGACGGCCAGGCGGTAGCGCCGCACCGGGACGCCGGCGAACTCGCTGCGCCGGGCGTTCTCCCGGATCCCCGCGAGGGCCAGCCCGAAGGGGGACTGCCGGATCCGATGGGCGGCCCACACGCTCAGGGCGAAGAAGAAGAGCACGAAGAAATAGAACTGCCCGTCCTTCCCGATGGGGATATTGATCCCGCCGAAGAGCGACACGGGGGCCCGCACGATGCCGATCAGCCCGTCGTCGCCGCCGGTGATCTCCCGGGCGTTCCAGAAGAAGGAGAAGGCCATCATCCCGCACGCCAGGGTCAGCATCGCGAAGTAGATCTCCGTGTGGCGGACGCACAAGTATCCGACCAGTACGGCGAGGAGGACCGCCGCGGCGACCCCCACCGCCACCCCGAGAAGGGGGTGGGTGGAGACGTGGACCCCGAAAAGCCCCAAGCCGTAGGCGCCGGCGCGTTCTACGCCGCCGG
>SCST01000365.1 GCA_004299465.1 Methylovulum sp.
CTGTCGGCTAAAGCGACCCCTATCGCCAAGCGTATACAAATATGGATTCCCGATCCGCAAGGTAAGCAGTTGATTTGCCGGCAGGGTTACAGCAAAGACAATAATGAACTCGCACAATTATTTGAAACCATTACCGTTAATAAAGGCGAAGGCGCGCTGGGCCGGGTCTGGTTGACCGGCATGCCGGTGATTACCGGTGCTGATGAATCCGATTACAGTCCCGAGCTGGATAACTTAAGCACCATGCTGGCGATTCCGGTGATTGCCGATGGCCGTTTAAAAGCCATCGTCACCTTTTTGTTTTAGCACTGCCCCGTGTCAAATTGAAAGCCGTCACGGTAAGGCGGCCTGCCTTGCGGCAAAACCGCCTTGCGCGTTAAATGTAGTTTATGGTTTCAGGAATTGCAGGGCGCGATTGTTGTTCGCATCAATAACGTACAGGTTATCGGCGTTATCCACTGCGATTCCGTCAGGAACGCACAGCGTATTCGGACTGATAACCTTGCAACTGTTGGCATTAAACAGGTTTCCTTGGCCAAACACGCGATCAGCGGTCCTGTTAGTGGTCAGCGGCGCCGTGTACTTAAGTACGCGATTGTTATCGGTATCCGCTATATAAACATCTTTCAAGCTGTTTACGGCGACAAAGCGTGGATGGCACAGGCTGTCAGCGCTCAATGCGCCGCCGTTACAGGCATTCGCCGTGAAGTCGCTTGCCTGTCCGAAAACTTTATCCGCCGTCGTATCTGTAGCGGGCAGTTTATTGAACGCCAATACCCGGTTGTTACTCCAGTCCGCAACATACAAGTTGCCTGCTGAATCGACAGCAACGCCGTGAGGATTGCACAAACTATCCGCGGAAACTCCGCCTGAATTACAGCCGTTCGTTGTAAAGCTGCCGGCCTGTCCATACACTTTATCGGCCGTCGTATCGGTAGTCAGCGGTTTGTTGAATTCCAGCACCCGGTGATTACTATAGTCCCCTGTATAAAGATTACCGGCGCTGTCCAGCGCCAGGTCGACCGGGACACAAAGACTGTCTGCGCTCAAGCCGCCTTGATTGCAAGCTGCGGTAGTAAAGCTGCCGGCTTGCCCCAATACTTTGTCAGCCGTGGTATCCGTGGTAAAAGGCGTTTGATACATCAAGATACGGTGGTTGTCCTGATCCGCGATATAGAGGTTACCCGCACTGTCGACGGCAAGGCCACGCGGATGGTTGAGGCTCTTATTGCTTATCCCGCCATTATTGGCGGCACTGGTGAAGGCATTGGGCTGGCCGAACACCAGCGTGGCATCGGCATGGGTCGTGAAGGCCGCCACATTGTTCCAGGCCAAAACCCGGTGATTGGCGTAATCGGCAACATAAACACGATTAGGGATCACACTGCGGTCAATGGCCACAGTGCCTGCATTCGAATCAGAGAAATTAAACCCTCGACCGTCTAAAGCATCCTGAAAACCTGTAGTGAGCAGGGATTGCCCCAGGACAGCCGCCGCGGCCTGGCCGCTTTTAATCACCTGGACGGGATTCGTTTTGGATGCCTTGCTGGGTTTGTACTGAAGCACCCGGTTATTGGAAGTATCGCCCACATACAGATTAGGACTGTCCGGGCTGACAGCGGTATCGAAAGCGAGACCGTCCGGGTTGCAAAGACTCAGTTGACTGGCGGGAGGTAAGGAGCCGCCGCCGGTATTGTTACAGGTATTGGTATTCAGGCTTTTGAATTGGCCGAGCACTTTGTTAGCTGTTGTGTTCCCTGTCGAAGGGTAGCCCAGCACTCTGTGGTTACCCCGATCGGAAATGTAAACGGCTCCGGCAGGATCAACGACAACCGACATCGGGTTACAAAGGGAATTGCTATTGACACCGACGTTATTGCAGATGCCGGTGGTAAACTGGTTCAATTGCCCGTACACCTTGTCAGCCGTCGTGTCGGCTGTTAATGGCGTAGTAAACTTAAGCACCCGGTTGTTGCTGTGATCGACAATGTAGGCATTGCCCTTGGTATCCACATCGACCCCCACAGGATTGCAAAGACTGTCGGCGCTGATGCCGGTATTATTGCAAGTACCGGTATTAAAGGCGGCAAACTGCCCGAAAACCCGGTCGGCAGTGGTATCCCC
Source organism: Methylovulum sp. (assembly GCA_004299465.1). Taxonomy (GTDB): domain Bacteria; phylum Pseudomonadota; class Gammaproteobacteria; order Methylococcales; family Methylomonadaceae; genus Methylovulum. Next base: position 2,125 of record SCST01000365.1, read on the forward strand.
AGAGCCTATTGCTGCTGTGATGGCTTCTGGCGTATTGAATTCGAGTACACGATGATTGGACTGGTCCGAGACATAGAGATTGTCTGCGCCATCCAGTGTCACCCTGACCGGGTTGCATAACGAGTTTTCAGAGGTGCCGGCATTGTTGCAAGTGTTACTGGTAAAACTGCCGTATTGCCCGAACACATCATCAGCGGCCTTGTCCGCAGTAAAAGGTGTCTGGTAAAAAAGTACGCGATGATTGCTGGTATCCGCTACATAAAGATTACCCGCGCTATCAACGGCTGCACCGGTAGGGTTGCAAAGGGTGGCGGGACTGACTCCGCCATTGTTGCAGGTGTTGGCAGAGAAATCAGGTTGGCCGATCAGCACGTCGGCGGCGGCATGCGTCGTGAATGCCGAAATACTTTTCCAGCCGAGCACCCGCTGGTTATTGCGATCCACGACATAAACACGGCGGGGAGTGGCGCTCTTATCGATGACCACGTCGCCGACAATGTCGGGAGACGTATTCAGTCCGCGTCCATCCACAAGGTTTCTATTTTTATAGATAAAATCCAACTGGCCGAGTACGGCGTCCGCAGAGGTATCATTATCAAAACCTGGCCGTAACCGGGGGTCGATAGCCGGCGCGGCCAGGGCCGTGCTGATCAGTGAAACGCCTGCAATCAAAACTATCAGGGGTTTTAACCTGCTTGGGATTAAGTTTTTCATACTATATATCTCCTGGCATACGCTACTTGCCGCAATTTTTATTGTAACAAGCACTCGCCAAAGCAAGCGGGTTCGCATTTAAAAGCGGCTTCGTATTTAAAAGCATAAATACCTGCATAAGTTCGGTTGGAAAATCCTGGGCTGTTCTGTAGGTCGATTGCTTAGCCATGATAATCTCCTGATTAATTATTAAGTGTACTGCGCGCCTGTGTTAACAGTTGGCGGTTTTATACCGATGCTTCCTTCGGGACTTTATTGGCAGGAAGCATTCCAATGCTATTAGAATATAATAATTTTTGCACGATATAGTTTAATGGGCATTAAACTATTATTTGAATTGGACGTGAGGATCACTGATTCTTGGCTCAGCAAAAAGGATGTGTTGGTATCCGGGCACGCTCCAGCGTTTTTCTGCGCTGAAGCGTACAGACCTTAGCAAGTGTTTATATCGCCGGAACCAGGCTGTGTCGGTTCCGTATTGCGCTTACCCCCACAAGAAATCATCAGCCGCGAAAGCATTGACGCTAACGCCGATAAAGCGGATGGAATCGGCATCGGACAGTGCCAATACCGTATCGGCACCGCTTTGGCTCATGTGCTGCTTAATCACGGCAAAACTCATCGTATCGAAAGGGTTGTCAACGAAGTTAACGAAATCCCCCAAACCTTGACCAGCCGTAAAATCGGCAATGACATCGTTGCCGTTACTCGTTCTGATATCGAACATATCGTCACCGATGCCGCCTGTTAACGTGTCATCACCGCCAAAAGCATCCAGCTCATCATCACCGGCGCCACCGATCAACGTGTCCGAATAATCATCGCCGGCCAGATAGTCGTTACCGGTACCGCCAGTCAAATCGAAACGATTGATGTTGTCGAAATTGACAGCGCGTCCCTGCAAATCGGAATAATCGTCCCAATAGGGATCGACTGTGATGCTGGTGGTAGAGGCGGACCAGTTGAAGCTGCCGATATCAATACCGGCACCGCCATCGACATAATCACTGCCGCCGGTGCCGACATTGATCTCATCATCGCCGTCACCGCCATGAATATGGTCATCATAGGCGAATGTGCCGCTGGAAATAATATCATTGCCGGAACCTGCGACAAATTCCATCTGTTCAATATTCTTGACCACTGCGGATGTAACGCCATCAGTGATACCGGATATTACGGCATTAACGTTCAGTGTCGCGGAAAGCAGGATATTGGCAGGCTCTGTGGTTTGGGAAAAATCCGCATACCAAAAGTCAACGCCTTTACCGCCGTCAACAACATCCGTATTAAACGACTCTACATCGGCCCGGAAATTGCCGCTCTCCAGATAATCGTCGCCGGCACCGCCTATCAGCGTATCGTTCCACGAATCACCGGCCAGGTAATCACGGCCGGTGCCGCCTGTGATATTGAAGCGCTCTACATTATCGAAATTGACGTAACGACCCTCGCTATCGGAATAATCATCCCAATACGGATCGACGCTGATATCGGTAGTCGAAGCCGACCAGTTAAATGCGCCGATATCGCTGCCATCGCCGCCGTTAACATAATCATCCCCGCCCTTGCCAACATTGACGGTATCGTCGCCGCTGCCGCTTGAAATCCAATCGTCATAGGCTAACGAACCGGCAGAAATATTGTCATTACCGGAGCCGGAATAAAAATCCAGGTGCTCGATGCTATAGACCTCGGCATTTTTAATACCGCCAAGCACTTCATTCGCAAGCGCGGTCGAGCTTAATTCGATCTTAATAGCGGCTGAGCTGGAACGGTAATCCGCCTGCCATAAATCGAGACCGGGACCGCCGTTAATGGAATCGCTACCGGCAACACCCTCCAACGTATCGCGTCCGTCGCCGCCAAGCAGTGTGTCGCCGCTGGTACCGCCAGCCAGATGATCCCAGCCGCTGCCGCCGGCAATGTTGAAGCGATCTATATTATCGAAATTGACATAACGGCCTTCGCCATCGGAATAGTCATCCCAATACGGGTCAACATTGATATCGCTGGTTGACACCGACCAGTTGAAAACGCCGGTATCGGTCCCGTCGCCGCCGTTGACATAATCCGAACCGCCCGTGCCGACATTGATGGTATCGTTGCCGCCGTTAGTATAAATGCGGTCATCATAAGCCAGTGTTCCTACCGAAATAACGTCGCTGCCGGAACCGGAGGTAAAATCCAGGCGTTCAATATTTTTAACCGACGCACCGCTTATTCCGCTCACAACCTCATTAATATCCAGTGTCGCCGTAAGCGTAATTTTAATGGCCCCGGTTGAAGAGCTGTAATCCGCACTCCACTGGTCAATACCATCACCACCGTTGATATTATCGGCTCCGCGATATCCATATAAGGTATCCCGACCGCCACCGCCAAGCAGCGTATCGTTGTAAACATCACCGACCAGATAATCGTTGCCTAAGCCCCCTGTTAAATTGAAGCGCTCTATACTGTCGAAATTAACATACCGGCCTTGCCCATCCGAGTAATCGTCCCAATAAGGGTCAACGGTAATATTTCCGGTCGATACAGACCAGTCAAATAGCCCCAAATCCACGCCGTCACCGCCGTTAACATAATCTGAACCAC
>SCST01000892.1 GCA_004299465.1 Methylovulum sp.
GATGTGCCTTTTCTGCTGCTGTTACAGCGCTACTCGCCCTCGGCAATATCCCCCTCGAGGCAGTCAGAAGGGCAAAGGAATTTTTAAATAATTCAATAAAAAAGGCTTATCATCCTGGTAGAGGGATGGGATTGCTTTATTTATAGTAACGAGGAAGAATCATGCATGTTAAGAACATAGTTGTTCAAATATCAGAGGCAGGTGAGAGGATAGATACATTCCTTGCAAAGAAGACCAGTATTACACGCTCACAGATACAAAGGCTCATTACAAAAGGCAATGTCCTCGTTAATGGCAAAGATGTCAGTCAAAATTACAGGTTAAAGTCAAAAGATTCAATCTCTTTAAGCATTCCTGAAAAAGAAACCGAGGGGCTTATACCAGAGCCGATACCTGTAGTAGATATCCTCTATAAGGATGAGTATCTTGTTGTTGCAAACAAACCTGCAGGTATGGTTGTATATCCTGCAACAGGCCACAATCATGGCACTCTCATGAACGTACTTTCTTACCATTGCAAGAAGCTTGCTACAATTGGAGGGCCATTGAGGCCGGGCATTGTGCACAGACTTGATAAAGACACATCAGGTGTGATGGTTATAGCCGTGGACGATGAAGCTTACTATAACCTTATTGAACAATTCAAACACAAGACAATAAACAGAAGATATATCGCATTAATTTATGGGAATCTCAAAGAAGATAAGGGTGAGATAGCGCTAAGGGTAGGTCGTTCAGAGTCTGACAGAAAAAAGATGTCAACTCGAGTGAGGAAAGGTAAAGAGGCTGTTACGGAGTGGAAGGTACTTAAGAGGTTTGGCAATGCCACATTAATTGAGGCAAGGCTTGGCACTGGAAGGACTCACCAGATAAGGGTACATTTTGCCTCAGTAGGCCATCCTGTGCTCGGAGACAGAACATATGGAAGAAAGATTGAAATTGAGGTTAAGGCTAAGAAAAAAATTATATTCCCAAGACAGATGCTTCATGCAGAATTGTTGGGA
>SCST01000366.1 GCA_004299465.1 Methylovulum sp.
CTCATGAATTGCTTGGCGTCCGCAGCATCCGCGGCTGATGGTAATAACGCCATTGTCATACCCGTAGTGACAACGCTGACAATGGCAACAATGGATCGTAAAGTAATATTCATAGGTAACCCCCTTATCGAAAAATATGATGGGTGATAGTTTCGGTTTCACCGTTCCTGCTTAAAAACCAGCGAATTAAGTTCTCCTGATGAAAAAGAAACTCTCTCGAGGGTAAGCTAAACTCGATCTCATTGTCCAGAAAATAATTAACTCTTTAGCATGGAAAACGTGAATAAAACATAATGCTTATTTTTTGCACAAGGATTGCAACGTCCTTAGGCGATGTCCAAGAATAAATGTACCCAAATCACGCAGGATTTTTGTTCATTTTCAACGACTGCAAGGATGCCACCACAAGGGTGGTCTATGGACAGAGCGGTTACCGAGGCGTAAACATAGGCGCATAGCGAGCTATGAAACTATTTTTACAACGCAGAAAAATAGACAAAAAGACCAGCGAGTTGGATATATTCTTCGCCGGAAACCGCCTTATACCAGCCGAATTCTACAACCCCCATCCGGGCGACTAACCGAATCTTCCCTTTATGTCTTCGTAAATAACTCACATTAGCCACTGTAAATAGTCCATAACGCTTTTTAATCGAACTACTTTAATCTGCTCCCGTAGTAAGAAACCATCAAAAAACGATCTAAGTTAGCGGGGAAATTTATGATTACAATCACAATAGACACAGACAAAACCCAGTATTATCAATTTAGCCAAGCAAAAGAGGTAGCTCGGATATTGAGGGAATTGGCGAATAATCTGGAATCAAGCGACTCACTCGACGACTGTGCAGTTCGCGATTTAAACTACAACAAAGTTGGTGATTTGGTGAATGGTTTCAATTTGCAACCCAAATGGGGAAGTCTTATTTGATGACAGCGAGTTCTGTAGGGGGGCTTAATTTAGTACCTATTGTGTACAGCAAATATCAGCCTTGTTTAGCGCATACATGTTAAACGGCGTTGGAGATTTTCCAAGCAGAATTTCTATGAAATTATTTTATTTTAGTAACTTATTTGGAGTCTGGTAAAAAATCAGCATAAAAGAGGAAAATATTAGATGCTTTTTAAAGGCACGCCACTAGCTGTACTTGAAGTGCCCAGACGGACTAATTTGACGATGCTGATGCGTTATGCCCATTTATCCAGTCAACATTTGGCACACTATGCCAATCATATCGACCGCACAAATTTGTCACGGACACAAAAAGCCTAGAGAAAATCATTTAAGGAATGGGCATTGAAATAACTTCGCAAGTTAAGAACTGCCAAGTCTGGGTAGAATGGCAATGCTATTGGCAAATAGTTATTCCATACGCGTTCTAAACCTTAAATCTATTTGGTGGGGCGTCAGGGACTCGAACCCTGGACCTATGGATTAAGAGTCCACTGCTCTACCAACTGAGCTAACACCCCCTAAGATGCAGTATTGTAATCCAAATCAGCGATCCTGTACATGACAAAATAAATAAAATCATTACAACGATTTGATTCATATATATAATTAATCTTTTAAATTAGCCATTTCCTCAACCAACAAGCGTACTTTGCCCTGGATAATGCGGGTATTTTCAGGTCCCATGCGTATCATCTGCTTATGAACCGGGCTTAATGCTTCAAGCTGCGGGTCGGCAAATTTATAGTGTGTCGAGATTCTTACCAATGCAATCGGCTCATCAATCACCGGCGCCGCTAAAACCTCTGCAGCCGCCTTGGTAAACATGTCTTCGAGGCTGTGTTCGGCAGGATAGCTGAATTCGCCATAAACTTGCAGCAACAATGGCCGGAATTTTTTGTAGACCGCTAATATTGCCGGTGCATCAATTGCGTCTATTGCCCGTGCCAGCTTGTCATAACGCTGATAGCTTTTAGCGGCTATCACCAGGCCGGTATCGTTCTGCTCCGCCGAAAGCGCTTGGTCAAGCTTAAGGAAATGCATGTGCTTGCCGCTTCTCAAGCCTTGCGAAAAGTCATTGGCAATTATCATATAATTCCTGATTAACTGCCCTGTATTCAGCCACGGTGCGAGTTCCGGTGCAACCTGCGTGACAGATTCCCGTATCGGCGCATCGCTGCTGTCAAGTTCCGGCAAGACGACCAACTCTTCGACTGCTTGCAGTGTTTCAATAGTGTCATCTGCAGCCTCTGAAACGCCTGTTATCTGCGCCTGTTCAATGCCCGTTATATCTGTCCGTGTCGATTCGGCAGCATCTGTGTTTCCGGTATTAAAAGGAATCGCTAAAGCCCGTACTTCAGGCTTTCCCTGATCATTCAGCTCATCCATTAGCTGTTTGGCAAAAAATCCGCCGACACCGGCAAGTATTACCAGTAGCAGCACAACAACGACATGAATGCCGTCAGAGCGCTTGTCTTTAACCGGATTATAACGCCCGGTTCGTTTACTTTTATTCCGATCGTATCGTCCCATTGTTTATGACCTTCAAGCAAAATGCCGGATTATGCACTATTAGCAATAATTATAGCCCGTTTAGGGGCGGGCAATCCTTCGCAGGTTAGCTGTTGATTTTCCTGGTCAAGAAAATCCTTGAGCGAATGAAACGGCATCCACGCGGTACTGCGCTGCTCTTCAACGGTGGTTGTTGTCACATCGACGACGCGCATGCCGGTAAAGCCGCAACGTTTCATCCAACTAATCAATGTGTCGCAACTGGGTAAAAACCAGACGTTACGCATATTGGCATAACGATCTTCGGGCAGCATAACTTGGCCCAGGCCGCCATCGATAACCAGTGTTTCCAGCACCAATTCCCCCCCCGGTTGCAGGCAGTCCCGTAACGCCAGCAAATGATCGATGGGCGAACGGCGGTGATACAGTACTCCCATCGAAAATACGGTATCAAACATCTTTAAATTGCCAGGCACCTCTTCCAACGCAAAAGGCAATACATAGACCGGCGCCTCGCCATACAATTTCCTGATCGCCTGGAACTGCATGACATTAAGCAGCAGGGGATCGATACCGACAACCATTTTGGCGCCGGCACCGAGCATACGCCAGCAATGGTAGCCATTACCGCAGCCGACATCCAATACCAGCCGGTAATTAAGCGGTGCAATATGTTGTTTTAACCGGTCCCACTTCCAGTCGGAACGCCATTCGGTATCGAGGTTAATGCCAAACAAGCGGTAAGGCCCTTTGCGCCAAGGTTTCAAGGCTTTCAGTTGCCGCTCAAGCGTAATTCTAACGTCATCGCTAATTTCCTCGAAACTGCCTATTTGCACTGCATCGGCGTCCGGACGGCACTGCGCCACCGTTAACGCCGGTATTTCTTCGATTACTGATTGCCATTTTGCCAGGTCACCATGCCTGGCAGGGTCAAGCGCCTGTGCGATAGCGTCAGGCAAACGCTGGACCCAAGCGTCGGCCTGCGCATCGAGTAAGGTATGGTATAAGGGCTGGTAATCAATCACTGCTAAGGGAACGGCATGCAAGTGCCTGCTGGCGGGAATCAAGTGTCTGTGCGTAACAAAAACGTAGACTACGTTATGCGTAGCTCACACCTGAATAAAATGGAGTTATCATTACCGTTCAGGAATGGTTTGTTGGTTTTGCTGCAAGCGCTTCGGCATTACGTTTGGCAAGCCCGTCAATGACGGCGTTTAATGAGCCTTTAGTCTGCACTTCATTGCTAAAGGTCGTGCGGTAATTAGTCACCAAGCTGACGCCTTCAATCATAATATCGTAGGCTTTCCATTCGCCATTACGCAGCGCCATGCGGTAATCGACGGCAATAGGTTGAATGCCGGGCTGCAAGACTTGTGTTTTGACAATCACTTTTGTTGCGCCGGCTTCCATTTCCAATGGCAGAAAACGTACAGTCCATTCCTTAAATTCGATAAATGCGCGGGAATAGGTCCTGATCAACAAGGTTTGAAATTCCTGCTTAAAGCGTTCGCGTTCGTCATATGTCGCTGTTTTCCACAGCTTGCCAAGAACCAGCGCGGCAATTCTATCGAAATCCGTATGAGGATAAATGACTTCCCTGACATACTCGGTAATTTTCGAGAAATCCTTAGTAAAGGATTTTTCTTGTAATTTTGACTGTAATTGTGTGGAAGCCGTATAAATAGCCTGTTGCGGAGCTGATAACTCCTCTGCCGTAACGCTGGTTAACGGCATTAAACTCAAAAATAGTGCAAATAAACCAAATAATGTAAAGTGCTTTGCGTTCATAAAATCCTCTAAAATTAACCCTGTGTAGTGCTTAGCTTTTTTTCAAGTACCGGTGCTGTACACTGATACAATATTCTTTGAACCCATAAGGCTGATATGACCCGCCCCAACCCCGGAGAGCAACGGATACGATGGCTTATAATAACATTAAAAACATCACAATCCCCACACGCATGAGAAGAATGCGCTATCACGATTTTTCACGGCGTTTAATGCGCGAAAACAGCTTGACTGTCAACGACCTGATTTACCCGATGTTTGTCACCGAAGGCCAGCGCCAACAAGAACCGGTTTTATCGATGCCGGGAGTAGAACGACTTTCGTTGGATATTTTACTCGAACAGGCCCGTGAGTGTCATGTGCTGGGCATTCCTGCGATTGCGCTATTCCCGGTAATCGCCGCCGATAAAAAGTCGGACGACGCCGCCGAAGCCTATAACCCTGACGGCTTGGTTCAGCGTAGCGTCAGGGCATTAAAAAAAGCCGTACCCGAATTGGGCATTATTACCGATGTTGCGCTGGACCCGTATACGTCACACGGACAGGACGGCCTGGTTAATAGTCAAGGCTATGTCGTCAACGACGAAACCGTCGAGGTACTGGTCAAGCAAGCCCTGTCCCACGCCGAAGCGGGCGCGGATATGGTGGCCCCGTCGGATATGATGGATGGCCGCATCGGCGCGATACGGCAGGCTTTGGAAGCGGAAAACCATATCAATACGCTGATACTGGCTTATTCCGCCAAATACGCCTCCAGCTTTTACGGGCCCTTCAGGGATGCCGTAGGTTCCGCAGCCAATCTCGGCAAAGCCGGCAAATACAGCTATCAAATGGACCCGGCCAATTCGGATGAAGCCTTGCGTGAAATCGCACTGGACTTGCAGGAGGGTGCGGATATGGTTATGGTCAAGCCCGGCATGCCCTATCTGGATATTATCCGCCGGGTCAAGGACCGATATGGCGTACCGACATTTGCCTACCAGGTCAGCGGCGAATATGCGATGATCAAGGCGGCCGCAATGAACGGCTGGCTGGATGAAAAACAGGTTGTCATGGAATCGCTGTTAGCCTTTAAACGCGCCGGCAGCGATGCCGTCCTGAGCTATTTTGCCAAAACGGTAGCAAAGTGGCTGCAAGATGAGTCTCAAAGCCTGTAAAAACGTTTTACTTCCCATTGCCTGAGGAGTCAATCACATGTCAGAAAATACAATAATAACCGACAAAAAAAAATTTCAACTTGAGGAAGCCGTTTTAATTCTATTGCTGGTACTGTCGCTGGTAGGCGTCGGTATCACCGATTTTTCACCCGCCGACGGTTTCGGCTATTGGCTGATTATGGTCGCCGTATTCGCCGTGCTGGCTATTCTTATCGGCTGGCGGCAATCCAAATACCACCCGGAAGATTTCAAGATTATCTTGCGGGAGCAGGCGCTGCACTGGTTCACCTCACTGCTGGTGGTGGGCGGCGCTTTTATGGTGGAGAAATCCGGGCGCATCCAGCCGGAAGAGGCGGGCCTGGTCATTGTGCTGATCCTGTCGCTCGCAACGATGCTGGACGGCTTGCGCGTAGGCTGGCGCTTTAGCTTGGTGGGCCTGTTCCTTGGCGTTTCCGCGGTGATTGCCGCATATACCGAGCATTTCCTGTGGATAGAATTACTGATCGCGATCGGCATTGTCGTCCTGACGATTCTATGGGAAGTCTGGAAAGCAAAAAGGGCATCACGATGACAATAAGCGATCGTTACGCCGTGTTCGGACAACCTATCAAACATAGCAAATCGCCGCGCATACACCGGATATTTGCCGAACAAACCGGGCAATCGCTGAGCTACGACGCTCAAGAAGTCCCCGCCAAACAATTTAGTGCCGCTACCGACGTTTTTTTCGCTGAAGGCGGCAAGGGCCTGAATTGCACCGTTCCGCTGAAAGAACTGGCCTGGGCCTATGCCGGCAAAAAAACCGCGCGCGCCGAGTTAAGCAAAGCCGTCAACACGCTGACAGTACAGCCGGATGGTTCGATACTCAGCGATAACACCGACGGCTGCGGACTGGTAAGCGATTTAATGATTAACCACGGCATCAGCCTAGCAGGCGCCAGAATCCTGATTCTGGGCGCCGGCGGGGCAAGCCGCGGCATCATCGCGCCGATACTTGAGCAATCGCCGCAATCGCTGGTCATCGCTAACCGCACCATCGATAAAGCGGTTAACCTGGCCTCAGAGTTCCATGATAAAGGCAGGGTCAGCGGCTGCGGGTTCGCTGCATTAAACAAGCAGCAATTCGATTTGATTCTAAACGCCACGTCAGCCAGCCTGAGCGACAGCGTACCGCCGCTGCCTGAACATCTGCTCGCCGAAAACGGCATCTGCTATGACCTTGCCTACGGCAACCAGCCAACCCCGTTTGTGCGTTGGGGCATCGAACATCACGCGGCAAAAAGCCTGGACGGCTTGGGGATGCTGGTCGAACAGGCTGCGGAAGCGTTTTTTATCTGGCGCGGCGTTCGTCCCGATACGCAAGCGGTTATCGAGGTATTAAACGCCGAAAGAAAAGCATCATCTCCATTTGAAACCATCACGACCAATAAGAAATATGTATAGAATAGATGCGCTCACCTAGATGTCGAATAAATCCGTGCTCATCCAAACAAGATTTCTGCTTAACAAGATCAGAAAATTAATAACGTGCAAACTACTGGCTGGCACGATGACAAATTGATATTGTTTGCGAAACCTATCACCCCAAAAGGAAAAATAATGAAGCAATTGGCGTTTTCGATATTAACCGCTTTATTGGCAATATGTCCCGCTCATGCCGTGGAAAAAGCAAGCGCGCAGCGGCTTGATGAAGTCGTACAACGTGGCATTCATGTCATGCCCTTTGATTTGGAACAGACTACGCATGTTTTTTCTAAAACCGCGAAAGGCGGAATCCAGCAGGTCGTTGTTAAAGTCCCCGGCAATGCCGAACAAATAAAATTGATACGCCGGCATCTCAGCAATATTTCCGGTGAATTTCAGCAAGGCGATTTTTCCAATCCCGCGAAAATTCATGGCGATACCATGCCGGGCTTGGCCGAGTTGCGCAAAGCAAAGCCGGGGCAGATTGCCATTGTGTATAAGGAATTGCCGACTGGGGCGCAGATCGATTATTCGACGGATTTACCCGTCTTTATCGATGCGATTCATCAATGGTTTGATGCCCAGTTAAGCGATCACGCGCGCCATGCTGTTTCAGGGCATGCCCATCATCACGGTCAATGAATGATGGCCGGGGGCGGGTTCTTTCCATCGCCAAAGTAAGCATAGCCTCATCCGACCGACGCCTGGCACCAGCTTTATTCATTAAAATTATCGGTATGCGTTAGATAAGCATCTTTTAATGCCACATAATGCCGGGCGGAATATTCCAGGAATTCCTTTTCAGCTTCTACCAACGGCCTTACCTGCCTGGCGGGCGAACCGACATAAAGGTGGCCGCTTTCCAGCCGTTTCCCCGGAGGGACCAGCGCCCCGGCCCCCAGCATGACATAGTCTTCGAGGACGGCGTCATCCATAATGATCGCGCCGATGCCGACCAGGCAATAATCCCCTATCGTACAGGCATGAATGACCGCCCGGTGTCCAATCGTCACGCCTTTCCCTATCGTTAAAGGATGGCCTTGCAGCGAAAATTGCCCCGCATGCGAAACATGCAGGACAGCCCCATCCTGCACATTCGTGGCTTCGCCAATGACTATGCTTTCCACATCGCCCCTGACCACCGTCGTCGGCCATATCGATACGTCATCACCCAATGTAACATCGCCGATCACTACGGCGCTGTCATCGACATAGACAGATTGGCCGATACGGGGATATTTATCTTTAAATGCTTTAACCGGCACGTTAGCTCCTTAAAATAATCCCGAAAAATAATACACGGTATGAAATCAGCGGAATACTGGCATACAATCCTATCTTGATGATAGTTAAAACACACACCCAGGAGATCAGCAATGGCGATTTTTGACGGCATAAAACGGCAGTTGCGTTCGGTCATCGAATGGCAAAACCCGCATCAAGGCGCAAACTTCGACGACGATACGCTAAAACAGGCCAGCCGTAGCGCCGCCCTGGCGGTGAAAGCCCAGGTTGCTGACGCGGCGGTGCCAGATTATGCCCGACCGTACAACGGCGCAGCACGAAATGAAAACGGCGGAACCGGCATGGGTTTGGACACCGCCAAGAAAAACGCCATGCTGGATGCACTGTAATGGCGGCCTGCACCTATTGCTCAGCCCCATTGTCCGCCAATACCAATAAATGCCGGTATTGCGGCGCGCATAATGATGTCGATTTAAACGGCAAGCCGGATTATGCCATTATCCGGCATCAATCGGACCGGCTTTGCCCGCATTGCGAAATCCCGCTGCAAACCATTGATCTCAAGCTGGATGGAGCATTTTTAATCGAACGTTGCGAACATTGCTTCGGTTTGTTTTTTGATCCAGGGCAAGTCGAAACACTGCTTGAAAGTTCGGTCCCCAAGGTCTTCGAGATCAATCGCCGGCATCTGGAGAATATCAATGCCGACCGCTTTCGGCAGGACAAACGCATTAAATATGTAAAATGTCCCGTATGCCATGTGCTGATGAACAGGAATGCCTATGGCTATCGTAGCGGCGTCATTATCGATCGCTGCAAAGACCACGGCGTCTGGCTCGATAGCGGCGAAATAACGCATTTGCTGGAATGGAAAAAAGCAGGCGGCCAGTTATTGCACGAACAAAACGCGGTAGATCGGA
>SCST01000367.1 GCA_004299465.1 Methylovulum sp.
TTCTCCGATACCTCGGGCAATGTGCCAATTCGTTGGCGCGCACAGCACGCCCTACGACAGACACCTTTGCCAACAGTGCGCATAGGGCAAAACTTTTCTGAAAGGGGGCTGAGTAGTTACCGTTATTATCTTTTCTCGTAACTACTCAGCCCCCATAAATTAAATTAAGTATTTATAAACAATAGCTTAAAAAATTGATGACGGGGCGATTTCTTCATTTTTTGATGATTTTAACTATAATCACGAGAAAATGGAGGTGGGCATATCAATATGTGGTGTTTTTGATAAAACTAAAATCTACATATAGTAGCTAAGGGGCTGAGTAGTTACTAATAACGGTTAAACTGCTTGCCTGTCAGCCGGTGGCTATGCTGAACGGTCGAATTGCTTTATTGTAGGAGCGGCTTTTAGCCGCGATTGTCGCGGCTAAAAGCCGCTCCTACTTGGTTTTCGCAGTCATTTGCCTCTCGACGTATAGATAACACGCCGGATAATCCAGGCCTGTGCCGCACGAATATCCTGGGTTCCGTTTACTTCATCCAGGCTACTCGTTTGATTGCCATGAAACATTTAAATCACGACAAAATCGGCATTCGTTAACGCCAGATTCACGCCCAAAGTAGCGATTTGCACAGCCTCGCCTGCGCCATTGCCGTCCGCATCATAGAACAACGCACCGGTAACTTTGTGGTAAATCAGATAGTCGTCATTGTCTGCTGCCGCTGCAGCAATGACAAAGTAATCGGCGCTTAGCTCGCCGCGGGCTGTTAAGCGGGTAAAAATTCCGTTGTCCAATTGGATGGTGTCATCAGCCGCTTTAAAACCGGTGATTTTATCGACATTCGCCGTAAGCACGCTGTTAAAGATAAAGGTGTTGCTGCCTGCTCCGCCTCTCAACAGATCATCGCCCTTACCGCCGATTAAGGTGTCATCGCCATCGCGACCGTACAAGGCATCATCGCCATCGTCACCATACAGAGTGTCATTGCCAACACCACCGTACAGGCTGTCTTTGCCCGTTGCGCCCTGCAGCATATCATCACCGGCAAGCCCTCTAATGACATCATTACCCGCAGTGCCGACCAGCGTATCATTGCCCACTGATTCCGTGCTGCCGTTTTGCGTGATGTTGACCAGCAGGGCTTGACTGTCACTTAGTGACCCATCCGACACCGTCACCGTAAAACGCTTGGTCAGCTCGGTTTGCAATGGCTCAATAGCGGCATTATTAGGCATAAAACTATAGGCGCCTGTCGCTTGGGTGAGGGTCAGCGTGCCGTAGACGCTACGCTGGCTGACGGTGCCGTCGCCGTTGTCTTTACCACCCGCAATGCCGTACGTTAATGTGTTACTGTCTACATCGCTTGCGGTCAAAATACCGGTCACCGTTGGAAACTCGTCATCGAAAGCGGTATCGACATAGCTGATAGCTGCGGGAATGGTGAGAACCGGCACGTCATTGACCGATGTAATAGTGACGGTCGTTGAGCCTGAAGCCTTTAACGCTCCGCCCGTGCCTTGCGCGCCGGTATTGCCATCGTTAAATGTCCAGTCGATTTTTACCGAGGCTGGCGGATTGTCGGAGTTGTTGCTGTAGGCTAACGACGACAAGGCAGTATTGACTCTCGCTTGAGTGGCGTTGGCGTTAAAAGTGATTTTCAAAACACCGTTGTTATTGCTGACGGTGCCGATAGCGATGCCGGATAACACCGCATCACTGCCGCTGATATTTAACAGTTCCTTACCTGAAAACACATCCTCGTTGCTCGCGCCGCCGTGGCGAACCAAGGTAATGGATGCGCCAAGGTAATGACTGGATGACTGCATTTCGGCATCGTAGATTCGCACCGTGCTGTCTAATACGGATGATACGCCCTTTTCGGTGTAATAGGCTATGCCATTGAGGGTACTGACGGCCTTGAAGGTGTTGTCCAGACTGCCATCAGGGTTGTAGCGTACCAGGGCAAAGTCATCGTGACTACTGCCCGCCACGAGAATTTTGCCATCGGCTTGCACGGTAACGGAGTGACCCGTGTCATTGAAAGAACCGAAGTCAGTAATGACTTTGCCGTCGCCATCAAAGCCGGTATCCAAGGAACCGTCGGCGTTGTATCGCGCCAAGGCAAAGTCATCGTTACTATTGCCCGCCACGAGAATCTTGGCATCGGCTTGTACGGTAACGGAGTAACCCGTGTCATTGGAAGAGCCGAAATCAGTAGTGATTTTGCCGTCGTCATCAAAGCCGGTATCTAGGGAACCGTCACTGTGGTAACGCGCTACAGCAAAGTCATGATCACTGCCATTGAGGCTAATGCCTGCCACGAGAATCTTGCCATCGGCTTGCACGGTAACGGAGTTACCAGTGTCATAGGCTGGACCGAAGTCAGTAGTGACTTTACCATCGCCATCAAAGCCGGTATCCAGGGAACCGTCACTGTTATAGCGCACTAACGCAAAGCCAAGACTACTGCCAGTGACGCTAGTACCTGCCACGAGAATTTTGCCATTGGCTTGCACGGTAACGGAGTAACCAAAAGAATCAGCAGAACCGAAGCCAGTCGTGACCTTGCCATCGCCATTGAAGCGGGTATCCAGGGAACCGTCACTGTTGTAACGCACCAGGGCAAAGTCGGAAATACCGAGAAGTAAGGCAGTGTTGCCTGCCACGAGAATTTTGCCATCGGCTTGCACGGTAACCGAGTTACCATAATCAAAGGAAGAGCCGAAGTCGGTAGTGACTTTGCCGTCGCCATTGAAGCGGGTATCCAGGGAACCGTCATTGTTGTAACGCACCAGGGCAATGTCGGAAATACTGCCAAGCGAGCTAGTGCCTGCTACAAGAATCTTGCCATCCGCTTGCACGGTAACGGAGTTACCATAATCATCAGCATCAGAACCGAAGCTGGTAGTGATTTTGCCATCACCATCAAAGCCGGTATCTAAGGAACCATCGCTGTTGTAACGCACTAAAGCAAAATAATTAGCACCGCCGCTATAGCCACCCACGAGAATCTTGCCATCGTCTTGTAGGGTAACGGATTGTCCAGCAGAAGTAGATCCAAAGCTGGTAGTGACTTTGCCATCGCTATTCGATGAAAAACTAGGTGCGGTGTTGCTAGACATAAAAACCTCGCAATTGATAGAGATAAAGTAGATAACGGTTAAGCTGCATGTCTGTTAGCTGGTAGTTGGACAAAGCGGAAGATCATCCAGGCCTGTGTAGCGCGAAATACCCCTGGTTCCGTTTACTTCATCCAGGCACTCGTTTGATTGCCATGAAACATTTAAATCACGACAAAATCAGCATTCGTTAACGCCAGATTCACGCCCAAAGTAGCGATTTGCACAGCCTCACCTGCGCCATTGCCGTCCGCATCATAGAACAACGCACCGGTAACTTTGTGGTAAATCAGATAGTTGTCACTGTCTGCCGCCGCTGCAGCAATGACAAAGTGATCGGCGCTTAGCTCGCCGCTGGCTGTTAAGCGGGTAAATATACCGTTTTCCAATTGAATAGTGTCATCAGCCGCTTTAAAACCGGTGATTTTATCGACACCCGCCGTGAGCGGGCTGTTAAAGATAAAGTTGTCGTTGCCGTCACCGCCTCTCAAGACATCATCGCCCTTACCGCCAGTCAAGCTGTCATCGCCATCGCGACCGTATAAAGCATCATCGCCATTGTCACCATACAGAGTGTCATTGCCAACACCACCGTATAGGCTGTCTTTGCCCGTTGCGCCCTGCAGCATATCATCACCGGCAAGCCCTCTAATGACATCATTACCCGCAGTGCCGAGACCAGCGTATCATTGCCCACCGATTCCGTGTTGCCGCTTTGCGTGATGTCGATGACCAGGACTGCGCTGCTGCTCAGCGACCCGTCCGATACGGTCACGGCAAAACTTGTCGAACCGTCTGTGTTTAAGCGCTCAATAACGCCGTCTCTAGGAATAAAGTGGTAAGCCCCGGTTGCCTGGCTGAGGGTCAATGTGCCATAGGCGTTAATCTTGCTGATGGTGCCGTCGCCATTATCTGTACCACGCATAATGCTATAGGTTAGTGAGCTGCTATCTATATCGCTTGCGGTCACGATACCGGTTACCATTGGGAACACGTCATCGAAAGCGGTATCGATATAGTGGATAGTTGCAGGCATGGTGAGAATCGGCGCGTCATTGACCGGTGTAATGGTGACAGTAGTTGAACCTGAAGCTGTTAACTCCCCGCCGGTGCCTTGCGCGCCGGTATTGCCATCATTGAACGTCCAGTCGATGCGTACCGAAGCGGGCGGATTGTCGGAGCTGTTGCTGTAGGCTAACGACGACAAGACGGTATCGGCTCGCGTCTGGGTGGCATTGCTGTTGAACTTAATCTTTAGTATGCCGTTGTTATTGCTGGCAATGCCGATGGTGACACCCGATAACACCGCATTATTGCCGCTGAACGTTAAGTCGCCTTTACCTGAAAACACATCCTCGCTGCTCGCGCCGCCGTGACGCATCAAGGTAATGGATGCTCCCTGGTAATGGCCTTGCGCGGCTAACTCCGTATCAAAGATTTTTACTATGCTGTCCAATATCACCATTATGTAGTTCTCAGTGACATAGACTGAGCCGTTGAGGGTATCGATGGGCGTACCGAAAGTGTTATCCAGGCTGCCGTTGGAATTGTAACGCATCAAAGCAATGTCCCAATTGTCAGTATGGCTCATACCTGCCGCGCGATAATCTTGCCGTCGACTTGCGCGGCAACAGAGTAACTATAGGCACCCCAAATAGAATAATCGGTACGAGTTGTAACCTTACCATCGCCATCAAAGTCGGTGTCCAGGGAACCGTCACTGTTGTAACGCACCAAGGCAAAACCACTGCCACTACTTATAGCGCGTAGCCTGGTGCGCGGTATAGTTCAGAGCAGCATCGGGATCAATGAAAGCATTGATAACACCGGCGTAAGCCAAGGCGCTGTTTTTACCGGCTGTTTGAGAAGAACCCACCGCTGTGGTGAGTTTGCCTTTGGTTGCAAAACCTGGTGCGGTATTAATAGACATAAAACCTCGACGTATTGAAATAAAAAGAAGTTAACGACCAAGCTGTGCAGTTTTTGTAGCACAAACAAGGTGTTTTATACAGGCTTATATTCAAGTCGGTAAATATGTAGGACGGTTTCGCGTTAGCAAACGGCCAATCGGTGTCGCTGGGTGTTAATGGATTATTAGTGCGAATCCACCGAAACGATAACTTCTTCGATACGAATAAATTCTAATGTGCTGAGCAATTCCTGCTGTTTCCCGGTCAGCGAGTCGTTCACCTGTAACCTAAGGAAATAAAGCGCTTTATATATTAAGCCATGTTTGTGATAATACCTCTAATAACCTGTCCATATCATTGATAAAGCTGGATTTTTTAGGCTTCAATCTTATCATTGCAGGCAGGTTTGTTGTGTTTTTGGGCCATTTTCGCTACTCATTCAACTCGCTTTAACGGGTTTTACAACCCTTTCTTCTTAATAAATGAATAAATTACTGACTGTTTTTAATGGCTTGTCGAAAGCCGAGCAAGATATTTTAATGGTGCTGTCCGTTATCTATGCGCCTATAGGGCAAAATAACCTGCGGAACTTACTGGACAAAACGGCTTGTTTTGATCCCAACACGATAGCCCTGATAGATAGTTCTTTAAAGAACAAATTACAAAAAGCCAAATTGCTGGTGGCTAACAACGACGGCTGGTCTTGCCCGGTTGAAATGGCTGAGCTATTAATGCGCCGCGCCGCTCAAGAACCCTGGTTTAATAAGCTGGCGTCATTATTATTGAACACCCGCGCTGACTATTATCCGTCCCATCGTATTGCCGCCAGTCACGTCGCTAAACAATTGCGGTTGTTTTTGTACCAAGGCAACGAACCGGGATTTATCGCCAATACCGATTATCTTTATGCTAATTATCCGCAGTTTTTTGCCGAGCATATCAACCGGATTTTCTTTACCGATTTCGATCAGGACTGGTTTGTAGCCTTGCCTGAACGGGTCAAATACAGTGCATTAAAATACTTGCTTATTCCTGATTACCGGCAATTGACTGATATGAGCGAGTCTTATCACAAGCTGGAGTCGTTTTTTGGAACAAGCAAACCCGAAAATCCGGAAATCACCCACGCTATCATCGCACAACGCCTGCTGCGCGGCAGTTTCCAGGATGCCGAACCGTGGCTGGAAGGGGATGCCTCGGCTGATGGCTTGAACTTACTGGCGATATTGCGTTTTTTGCAAAACCGTAATGATGAAGCGATTACCTTGTTTAATGCGGCGCTGAAGCAATTGAAAAAAGATACCGGCAAACGCAATATTACAATCTACGGACTGCATGGCGTGTTTTTCAGCCTGGCGTTATTGCGCTCAAAAACAGGCGCCAATATGCTGTATCTTAAACAACAGCATTTGCCGATGACGCTAAAAATAAACTTTGGTGCATTCAATCATTTAAATTTAATTTTGCAGGAAGCGCTTGATGTCTACCAGGCCAAATTGAAGCCGGAACACAGCGTTTATTTATTAAGAGCCAATGCTTATGCCTACGAGCGCTTATTCCATGCCTTGATACTGTACTGGCTGGGTGAAACCGCCTGGATGTTCAAGGATTCCAACAAGCTATTCCTGGAGCAGTTGGCCGCGTACTGCCGGAAGGCTCAGCAACAGGGTTACGTCTGGTATGCCGCCGTGAGTTCCGCGCTATTGCAGCGCCTGGAGTACAGCGATAAAGATTGTCTGCAAATCGCACAATCCTATGTGGATTCGCCGTTTACCCAGATCCTCGATTTATTGCCGACCGTATCGGTTTGGGAACGGGCTTTGACGGCGCTCACGCAATTAAGCGCAGGACCTTCTTCAGCGCAGCCTTTGCAGGAACTGCGCATGATCTGGAGCATCAGTCTGGAAAATAATGTGGTCTTCCTGGTTCCTAAAGAACAGCGTTTGGGCAAAAATGGTCATTGGACGAAGGGCCGCCCGGTCGCGCTGAAAAAACTCTACCATGATCAGGCGGATTATGATTATTTGTCCGAACAAGACCGTAAGATATGTGCACACATAACGCTGGAAAAAGATCACGGTTCTTACGGCTATTACTACGGAAAAGAATATTACGAATTATCGACTGACGGCTTACTTGCCGCAGTCGGTCATCCGAATATTTATTGGGCAGGGCAGGAGCAATCCCATCCGCCTGTCGACATCAGCATCGCCGAGCCGCAATTACTGGTCAAGGAACAGTTGCCCAATTTGCATATTTCGCTGGTACCGCAAATCTCCCAACAAAAAATCATTGCGCAAAAAACGGCTAGCAACGGTTTGATTGTGTATGTCATTAATGACCAACATCGCCAGGTTGCCGAAATATTAGGCAAAGACGGCCTGATGGTACCCGCTACGGCCCGCCAGCAGGTCATCGATTCGATCGCATCGATAGCGTCGATGTTGACCGTACAGTCGGATATTGGCGGCACGTCCAGCCATGCCGTCGAGGTGCCTGCCGACAGCCGCTTGCATATTCACTTGCAACCGGTAGGGCAGGGCATACAAATCGAGGCCTTCATCCAGCCCTTTTTCGACGGCGGGCCGTTGTATAAACCGGGCGCGGGCGGTACGACGGTATTGGCGGACATCGACGGCAGGCAATTGCAAACCGCGCGCGACTTTAAACTTGAAAATAAACATACCAAAAAGCTGTTCGACGCCTGCCCGGAACTTTACAAGGATAAGGAATTAAAATGGTTGCTTGACGATCCTGAAATCGCGCTGGAAGCCTTGCTGCATTGCCAGGAATTGGGCGATTTTGCAGTGCTGGAATGGCCTAAGGGCAAAAAAATCAAACTAAGCCGTGAAGCCGGTTTAGCGCAGGCGCAATTTTCCGTGCGTAAGGAGCGGGACTGGTTTAGCGTTGAAGGTGAGCTTAAGATCGATGATGATCAGGTCTTTAATATGCAGCGCCTGATGCATTTGCTCAGCAGCTCGTCCGGGCGTTTCCTTAAACTGGAAGACGGGCAGGTTGTGGCCTTAACACGCGAATTACGCCAGCGCCTCGATGACTTGGTGGGCTTGGGTGACGCGCAGGACGACAAAATCCGCTTTCACCCGCTTGCGGCGCAGGCCCTCGATGACATTACCGACGGTATGACGATCAGCGCCGGCAAGCCGTGGAAAGACCAGTTAAAACGTCTCAATGAACTCAGCGATTTAAACCCGGAACTGCCGTCGACGCTGCAAGGCGAGTTACGTGATTATCAACGCGAAGGCTACCAATGGATGACGCGGCTTGCTCATTGGGGTGCGGGGGCGTGTTTGGCCGATGATATGGGCCTGGGCAAGACCGTGCAGGCCTTGGCCTTGATTTTAGCGCGCGCCCCGGACGGCCCCACGCTGATCCTGGCGCCGACATCGGTCTGCATCAATTGGCTGGAAGAAAGCAGTCGCTTTGCCCCGACGCTCAATGTGCGGCATTTCGGCTACGGCGACCGCCAAGCCATGCTCGACAACGCCGACGCCTTCGACTTAATCGTTTGCAGTTACGGTTTGCTGCAAACCGAAGGGGAGAAGCTGGCGCAAAAACACTGGCACACACTGGTTGCCGACGAGGCGCAGGCGATTAAAAATACGCTGACCAAACGCTCGAAAGCGGCAATGGCTTTGCAGGCCGATTTCAAATTGATCACGACCGGCACACCGATAGAAAACCATCTGGGCGAATTATGGAATTTGTTCAATTTCATCAATCCGGGCCTGCTCGGATCATTAAGCAAATTTAACGAACGCTACGCACAGGCCATTGAAAACCAGCAAGACCACGCAGTACAGCAACGCCTGAAAAAACTGCTGCGCCCGTTTATCTTACGGCGGCTGAAAAACGATGTCTTGACCGAATTGCCGCCGCGCACTGAAGTAACGTTACACATCGAACTCAGCGGCGAAGAGCGCGCCTTTTATGAGGCACTGCGCCGCAATGCGATGCAGGTGATTGCCGAAGCCGCGCAGCACCAGGGTAATCCACAACTGAAAGTGCTGGCGGAAATCATGAAGCTGCGCCGCGCCTGTTGCCATCCGCGCCTGGTCATGGACGAAAGCCCGCTAGCCAGTTCCAAATTGCAGGCGTTTGAGGAACTGGTCGATGAATTGCTGGAAAATCGCCATAAAGCGCTGGTGTTCAGCCAGTTTGTCGGGCATTTAAGCCTGATTCGTGAATTGCTGGATCAAAAAGGCATCGCCTATCATTACCTGGACGGTGCCACGCCAGTGCCTGAACGCAAAAAAGCGATGAATGCCTTCCAGGCCGGCAACGGCGATTTGTTCCTGATCAGCCTGAAAGCGGGCGGCACCGGATTAAACCTGACCGCCGCCGACTATGTCATCCATATGGACCCGTGGTGGAATCCGGCCGTAGAAGACCAGGCTTCGGACCGTGCGCACCGCATGGGGCAAAAACGCCCGGTGACGATCTACCGACTGGTCGCCAAAGACACCATAGAAGACAAGATAGTCGATCTGCATAAACACAAGCGCGACTTGGCCAGCAGCCTGCTGGAAGGCGGCGAAGTCAGCGGCAAGATGTCGGTTCAAGATATGATGGCTTTGCTTAATGACCTAGACCAATAATGCTGCGTCGTGTTGGAAACGCCTGTTTTTGCATAGGCGCAAACAGGCGAGCCGGACAGGGTAGGTTAGCTCGCTCCACAGTTTCTCCGATGATGCAAAGATAACGGCAGCATCAATGTTAGGGACGGGCTTACAAGCCTCGTCCCATATAGTTAGCTTGCCAAAGCGGAAGCTTTCAAAAACCGCAACAGGCCATGCTCGCCGATGTCGACTTTGATGACATCGCCAGCGGCAAACACGCCCGCCAATATTTCCTGCGCCAACGGATTTTCCAGCTGTTGCTGTATCGCCCGTTTCATTGGCCTTGCGCCGTAAACCGGGTCGAATCCTGCTTCGCCTAGTAAATCCAGCGCCTCGTCGGTGATTTCAAAACCGATTTCGCGGTCTTGCAGGCGTTTACGCAAGTATTCGATTTGGATGCCGGAAATAGCGCGGATTTGGCCTCGGCCCAAGGGATGGAACACGACGGCTTCGTCGATGCGGTTGATGAATTCAGGGCGGAAATGCTGGCCGACGCGTTCCATGACCGCCGCTTTCATGACCGGGTACAGCGCTTCGCCGGCCAGTTCCTGGATGACATCCGAACCCAGGTTCGAGGTCATGACGATGACGGTATTCCTGAAATCGACGGTTCTGCCCTGTCCATCGGTCAGGCGGCCGTCATCCAATACCTGCAACAACACATTAAAGACATCGGGATGGGCTTTTTCGATTTCGTCCATCAGAATGACCGAATACGGTTTGCGCCTGACCAGTTCGGTCAGATAGCCGCCTTCTTCATAGCCGACATAGCCCGGAGGTGCGCCGATCAAGCGCGCTACCGAATGTTTTTCCATGAATTCGGACATGTCGATGCGCACCATTGCATCGACGGTGTCGAATAAAAACTCGGCCAGCGCCTTGCACAGTTCGGTTTTGCCGACGCCTGTCGGCCCTAAGAATAAAAACGAACCGTTCGGGCGGTTCGGGTCGGACAATCCGGCCCTAGCGCGGCGTATCGCATTACTGACCGCTTTCAATGCCTCTTCCTGGCCGACCACGCGTTTGCTTAATTGTGCTTCCATGTGTAACAGCTTTTCGCGCTCGCCTTCCATCATTTTGGACACCGGGATGCCGGTCCATTTCGATACGACTTCGGCGATTTCTTCTTCGGTCACCTTGTTGCGCAATAAAGTCATTTTTTGCGTTTCAGCGGGTACCGCCTGGTTCAGTTGCTTTTCCAGCGCGGGAATGATGCCGTAGCGCAATTCGGCCTGCCGGTTTAAATCATTGGCGCGGCTGGCTGCTTCGAGTTCGGTCTTGGCATGTTCGAGCTTTTCCTTGATCGACGCCGAACCTTGCAAGGATGCTTTTTCGGCTTTCCAGATTTCCTCCAGGTCAGAATATTCTTTCTCCAGGTCGGCAATCTCTTCTTCCAGGCTTTCGAGGCGTTTTTTGGATGCGGCGTCCTGCTCTTTTTTCAGCGCGACTTGCTCAATTTTCAACTGGATCAGGCGCCGGTACAATTTATCCATTTCTTCGGGTTTGGAATCTATTTCCATGCGGATGCGGCTTGCGGCTTCGTCGATCAGGTCGATAGCCTTGTCCGGTAATTGCCGGTCGGCGATGTAACGGTAGGACAGGTTGGCCGCGGCGATGATGGCCGGGTCGGTAATATCGACGCCGTGATGGACTTCGTATTTTTCCTTCAAGCCGCGTAGGATGGCGATGGTGTCTTCAACAGACGGCTGGTCGACCAGCACTTTCTGGAAGCGGCGCTCCAACGCGGCGTCTTTTTCGACATATTTGCGGTATTCATCTAGCGTCGTTGCGCCTACGCAGTGCAATTCGCCGCGCGCCAGCGCAGGTTTCAGCATATTGCCGGCATCCATCGCGCCTTCCGCTTTGCCGGCGCCGACCATCGTGTGCAACTCGTCGATAAACAGGATAACCTGGCCTTCCTGTTTGGCGAGATCGTTTAACACGGCTTTCAGGCGTTCCTCAAATTCGCCGCGATATTTCGCGCCGGCAATCAACGCCGCCATATCCAGCGCCAGCACCTGTTTACCCTTTATGCCCTCGGGGACTTCGCCGTTGACGATGCGTTGC
>SCST01000368.1 GCA_004299465.1 Methylovulum sp.
GGCTTATCGCATTCTTATCGCCGACGACCAACTGGAGAACCAGTTACTGCTCGGTAAACTCATGGAGGCCATCAATTTTCCTGTGAAGATGGTTGGGAATGGCGCGGAAGCGGTTGAGCGCTTCCTGGACTGGCAACCGCACCTGGTTTGGATGGACAGGCGGATGCCGATGATGGATGGCATTGAAGCAACGCGGCGTATTCGCGAGCTGCCGGGCGGTAAAGCCGTGAAAATAGTCGCCGTTACCGCCTCTGCCTTCATCGAGCAGCGCGATGAACTGCTCAATGCGGGTATGGATGATTTTGTACGCAAGCCTTATCGCTTCAATGATATTTACGACTGTTTGAGCCGACTGCTGGGTGTACAATACCTTTACGAAGCAACTTCTGCCGGTATGGAAACCGAAGCCGTCATGCTGACTCCTGACATGTTGGCGGCGCTACCTGCGGGGTTGCGCGCCGAACTGGCCGAGGCCTTGCAAAGTTTGGACAGCGACCGTATTGCAGCCGCTATTGCGCAAGTTGAACCGCTGGATGCCAAGGCGTATAAAACACTGGCTCATTGCGTTGCGAATTTCGATTATCCCGGTATTTTGAACGCATTATCGCCGAACGATGGAACACATTAAATGGTAGTAAAAGGGCATATTCTCGCAGTCGATGACACAGCGACGTCTTTGAAATTATTGACGGATATCCTGAAAGAAGAAGGCTATGAGGTGCGTTCTGCGATCAGCGGAGAGCTTGCGTTGCATGCTGCCGTCCGCAATCCGCCGGAATTGGTGCTGCTCGATATTCGCATGCCCGAAATGGACGGCTATGAAGTCTGCCGGCAGCTTAAGTCTCATGCTGAAACACGCGATGCGCCGGTAATCTTCGTCAGTGCGGTATCGGAAACCGATGAGAAAGTGCAGGGCTTTGAGGCCGGTGCGGTGGATTTTGTCACCAAGCCCTACCAACGCAACGAGTTGCTGGCCAGGGTGCGCACCCACCTGGAATTGAATCGCCTGCGCAATAACCTGGAAGAATTGGTCGCTGAGCGCAGCAGCAAACTGATTGAAAGTGAAAAAAAGCTCAAGGCCAGCCTGTTGGATTCCATTTCGGCAATCGCGTCGATCGTTGAAATGCGGGACCCCTATACGGCCGGGCATCAACGCCGTGTTGCGCAGATTGCCGTGGCTATCGGCAGGGAATTGCAATTGCCGGAAAATCAAATTGAAGGAATTCACCTGGCCAGTGTCGTGCATGATGTCGGCAAGATCAGGGTACCTGCCGAAATACTCAGTAAACCAGGGAAGCTCACCGCCAACGAATTCAATCTTATTAAAGAGCACTCCCAGACCGGCTACGATATTATTAAATCCATCGACTATCCTTGGGCTATTGCTGAAATCGTTTTGCAACATCATGAACGGCTGGATGGTTCGGGTTATCCGAGGGGGCTTAAAAATGCGGAAATCCTGCTGGAAGCCCAGATTATCGCCGTGGCGGATGTCGTCGAATCGATGATGTCGCATCGCCCCTACCGGCCCGGATTGGGTATCGATGTCGCATTGGCGGAGATTTCGCTCAAGCGTAGTTCCTGTTTCGACGCCGACATAGTGGATGCCTGCCTTAAGATATTCCTGGAGCAGGGCTTTACGCCGTCGGCTTAGGCATGCGCACGGCAAGCGTAGGGTACGCACTGCGTACCTTCTTCGGGCCTTCTGAAGAGCGTAGGGCGCGCCGCGCGCGCCTTCCGGCAGGCCGCTTTAGCCTGTGAACAGTTACGAATAAAAAGCGATCTGACACAACTTATCGAGGGCTTTTCATGGCTGCTGCACCGAACAATCATGCTTCCTATCCACCGTTAATTCATGCCTTGTGCAATGCCGGGCTCTATCCGCATCCGGTGGAGTCAATCCGGATTATTGAAACGCATATTTCCTGGGTCTTGCTGACCGGGCAATATGCTTACAAAATAAAAAAGCCTGTGAATTTCGGTTTCCTGGATTTTTCGACGCTGGAAAAACGGGCGTTATATTGTGCGGAAGAATTAAGGCTTAACCGGCGGCTGGCGGCGGAGCTGTACCTTGAGGTCGTGTCGGTAACGGGAAGTCCGGATAATCCGGAATTGGGCGGGGCGGGGCCGGTTATTGAATATGCCGTCAAGATGGTCCAGTTTCCCGATGGCTTCTTGCTCGGCGAGCGGGCGGCGGCTGGCCGGCTCGATGTCGATTGTTGCGATCAAATGGCCGATTTGATCGCAGGTTTCCACGGCAGCATAGAGCACGTGGGCGATGATTCGCCTTATGGTGACAGCGAAACGATAAGGCATTGGTTCGACGAGAATTTCGACCATATCGGCAGCCTGCTCGATGATGCGCTTGAGTTGCAGAAAATCAGGGCCATACAGGCCTGGGGCGATGATGAATGGCGGCGTAAATCATCATTGATGCGCTCACGTAAACAGCAGGGTTATGTGCGCGAATGCCACGGTGACCTGCATTTGGGCAATATGACGCTTATCGGCGGAAGAGTCGTCCTGTTTGACTGCATTGAATTTAATCCCGAACTGCGTTGGATCGATGTGATCAGCGATACGGCGTTTTTGCTGGTCGATTTGCTGCATTATGGTTATGACGCTTATGCCTACCGCATCCTCAACCGTTATTTGCAATTGACCGGCGATTATTCAGGGCTGGGCGTGCTGCGTTATTACCTTGTTTACCGTGCGCTGGTGCGCGCCAAAGTGGCCTTGCTGCGCATGGCCCAGCATCATGATGCGGAAATCGCCAAGCAGGTGCATGAGGGCTATGCCGTTTTCGCCCGGCTTGCCGAAGGTTTTACCGCCGGCGGCAGGCCGTTGTTAATGGTCACACATGGGCTTTCAGGTTCCGGTAAATCGACGCTTGCCGCCCAACTGGCTGAAAAAACCGGCGCTATACAACTGCGTTCGGATGTGGAGCGCAAACGGCTGTTCGGCTACCAGGCAGAAGAACAAACCGGCGGCGAAGTGTACACCGAGACAGCCGGGCGGGATACTTACCGGCGTCTTGCGGATTTGGCGAGAATCGTTATACAGGCCGGTTTTTCCGCTATTGTCGACGCCACTTTTCTTAAGAGCGCGCAACGCCGGCAGTTTGAGCAACTGGCGGAGGAATGCGGCGTAACGTTTGTTATCCTCGATTTTAAGGCTTCCGAAGCGGTGCTAGCGGAACGCATCAATTCGCGTCGGGCGTTACAAAACGATGCTTCCGAAGCGACGCTTGATGTTTTGCAGCAGCAGATGCAATCGGCGGAGCCGCTTTCGGCGGATGAGCAGGTTTATGTGCTCAGTGCCGATAGCGATAGCATCATCGAACTCATTGATAAATTAAAGCATCGCGATTGATGACTGCTGTGTCAAGCGCTGGTTTATCAGGCTTATTCGTTGTAATAGCGCGTAGGGCGCGCCGCGCGCGCCTTCTCCGGTGTGTGGATAAGGTGTTAGTTCGTTGATGGCGCGCGCGGCACGCCCTACAGCAAGGGACTGAATAGTTACTCATTGCCGAACTTGTTTCATGCTTATTTCTAAGCCATATGGGTATGGAACCCTCGGCTCCATACCCCAACTTAAGGTTCTACTCGCCTAAAAAGCACAACCCGGCTTAACCCCCAGCTTTTTCAGGATAACCGCCAGCGGGCAAAATCCGGTAAAAGCCGATTGCAGCAGGT
>SCST01000369.1 GCA_004299465.1 Methylovulum sp.
CCTGCCGCAACGGTAAAACCAAAGGCATGGACCAGTTCCGTCCTGCTGACCGCCTGCGGCCCGAAAGCCAATAAAGTCGTTAATGCGGAGAGTGTAACGGCCAGCGAGGCGCTGGCGCGTTTGTGTCCGGCAATATAGAAAAATACCGCATAATCGACGCCTATCCCTCAGCACCAATAACAGCGCAAACAGGTTATGAAGTCACTTTTCGGCAAGACGTCAGAACCGTATGCAAACTTTATCACCAAGCACAGGAACTGCACGAAGCCGGTGTCCATGTGCTCAGCGTTGATGAAAAAACCGGCATCCAGGCACTGGAGCGCATACACCCTGACCAGGCGATGTCCAAGGGTAAGCTGGAACTGCACGAGTTCGAGTACGCCCGGCATGGGACGCAAACGCTGATCGCTAACTTTGAGGTGGCTACCGGCAAAGTCATCAGCTCCACTCTCGGCGACACTCGGACAGAAGAGGATTTTGTTGCCCATATCCGTGCCACCGTGTCGACCGATCCTGACGCTTGTGGGTTTTCATCGCAGACCAACTCAATACCCATAAATCCGCCTCGCTGGTGGAATGCGTAGCAGAACTCTGTGGCGTAAAAACAGCGCTGGGTGAGAAAGGCAAGTCGGGTATCCTGCTCAATATGGCCTCCCGTGCCGAGTTCTTGCAGGACACCGAACATCGTATCCGTTTTGTTTATACCCCAAAACATTGCTCATGGCTCAACTAGGTCGTTGCTGGTTTGGTATCCTGAACCGACGGCTTCTCAAGCGGGGTAGCTTTGCTTCAACTGAAATTTTGAATCAGCGTATCCTTGCCTTTATTGAGTTCTTCAATGAAACTTTGGCAAAGCCGTTTCGCTGGACTTATATTGGTAAACCTTTGCTCGTATAGGTTATCGGATATATTTCGGAGGCTGGGTACTAGTGTTCCCACGTTCTGGAGTTCATCGTTATACACAATAAATATTTCGTGCCCTGCCGTCATTCCCGCTGAATCGGCAGCCAGGCCCGGAATGTGGCGCCTTGGCCGATGTTGCTGTTTACTTCGATCCTGCCGCCGTGTTTGCGGATAATGTTCTGGGAAATCGACAGTCCCAAGCCTGTGCCTTTGCCTATCGCTTTGGTGGTAAAAAACGGTTCAAACAGGCGCGTCAGGTGTTCGGGCGCGATGCCCTGGCCGTTGTCGCTGATTTCCACCCAGACCTCCCGGTCGTTATGGCCGGTGCGTATCGTGATGTCGCCTTGGGTTTCGATGGCCTGGGCGGCATTGAGCAGTAAATTCATAAATACCTGGTTAAGCTGGGACGGTACGCAAACTATATCGGGAATATCGCCGTATTCCTTGTGAATGGTACAACGGTTTTTGAGTTCGTTGCAGATAATGTTCAGTGTTGAATCGATGCCTTTGTGCAAATCGGCCAATTCCCAGTCATTGCTTCCGGTATGGGCGAAGTCCTTCAGATCCTGGACGATATTGCTTACCCGCAATAAGCCTTCCCGCGACTCGGCAATCAGTTGCGGAATATCGCCGCGCAGGTAATCGATGTCTTTTTGTTGCTCCAGAGCGAGCAATTTCTGCAAGGCATCCGGCGCTATCGAGTGGTCGGCAAGCCATGTTTCACAAGCGTCCAATACGGCAAAAAGATCAAGCAGGTAAGTGTTGAGGGTGTTGAGGTTGGACGTGACGAAACCGATGGGGTTGTTGATTTCATGCGCAATGCCGGCGGCGAGTTGGCCGATCGCCGCCAGTTTTTCCGATTGCAGCAACTGCAAATGGACTTGTTGGTTTTCCACGTTGCGGCGTTCAACCTCGGCTTCCAGGAAGGCATTCTGGTTTTTCAGCCAGTCGCGCGCTTTTTTAAGTTCCAGTTGGGTGCGAATCCGCGCTAATAGAATCGACAAATGGCAGGGCTTATAAATGTAATCGACGGCGCCTAATTGCAGCCCGCGTTCTTCCTCGACATCCGAATTCAGCGCGGTGACGAATATCACCGGCGTATCCTGGGTGTTGGGATTGGCCTTAAGATGGGTGAGAACGGCGTAACCGTCCATGCGCGGCATCATGATGTCCAGCAGGATCAAGTCCGGTTTCGGTACGCCGTTGGCCAGTTGCAAGGCTCGTTGTCCCGACGTGGCGATGACCAGCTCGAAGAAAGGCGCCAGGTATTGCCCGAAAACCGAGAGATTAGTGCAATCGTCGTCGACTAATAAAATGGTGGTAGGGGACGCTAGTTGCTTATCGGGCTCCATTTTGTTCCTTGTTCGAGTCGGGAAAAAGTCATTTTGCCTGTCAATGCTTCCGTGTCATGTCAGCCGCCATTTTTTAATGGCGCATAGAGCTTGTCGGGTATGATTTTGAATGTCAAGGCAGGCATCGTTATAATTCCACTAAGAAGCAATAAGTTTTCATTATGGTTTCTTTACGCGAGGCGTCAAGCGGAAAAATCTGATGCGTGGTTTGCCCTATAGACATCCTGCTTTGTTATTGCAGTCCGGGTAGGGTACGCATCGCGTACCCTACATAAAAAACATACACATGAGCATTATCGACGATTATCCCTGTCATGAACGATCCCGCTTCTCCGCAACAACAGCCCGGCAATGACGCCATGAATCTGCTTGTGCGCAGTGATGCCGAGGTTTTGCAACTGCCGCTGGACGCCGATGTCTCGGTGCGGCAGGCGCTGGATGCCACAGGGCTCAGGGTGCGGGCCGCCTGCGGCGGATTAGGCACTTGCGGCGCCTGCCTGATTCAAGTTATCAGCGGCGACTTCAACCCGCCGACATTGGCGGAGCGGCAAAAAATCCTGCCCGAAGATTTGGCCGCCGGCATGCGCCTCGCTTGCCAATTGCACGCACGTAGCGCCGGCGAACTGTATCTCCAGCACCCGGCGCCGCACTCTGAATGGAAAAGCCTCGAAACGTCTTCACTGTACCGGGCAGACGGCAATGCCGCTATGACCGGCCATGTCTATGGCGTTGCCGTCGACCTGGGCACCAGCCATATTCGTTTGTCGTTGTGGAACCGGCAATCCGGGCGGCGTATCGGCAGCCGCTACAGCATCAATCCGCAGGTCGCGCGCGGCGCCGATGTGTTAACCCGCTTGGATGCCGCCCGTTCTGGCGATCATGATTGCCGGAGACTGACGCAACTTGCGCGTGATGCCATCATTGACGGCGTTCGTGATATTTTAAGCCGCGATATGGGCGAAGTGTCGGCGGTACTGGCTGAAATCGGCAAGGTGCTGATTGTCGGCAATACCGCTATGCTGGCGCTGATTTGCGGCAATGACGGCGATAGCCTGTGCCAGCCGGAAAACTGGCAGCGGCCGGTAGCCTGCAGGCCGGATGATATTGGCGCGTGGCGTAGCGCCTGGCGTGTGCCGCATGCCGAGATCAGCATCGTCCAGCCGCTGGCGGGTTTTATCGGCTCCGATCTGCTGGCCGGCCTGGTTGCCACCGCGATCACCGAACAGCCGCAACCGATGTTGCTGGCGGATTTCGGCACTAATACCGAAATTGCGTTATGGGACGGGCAAACCCTGTGGACGACATCGGTACCGGGCGGGCCGGCATTCGAAGGCGTGGGGATGCGCAACGGTTTGGCCGCCGAGACCGGCGCTATTTGCAGGGTTTCGAAAGACGGCGGCCGGCGTTTGCTGCAGACGATCGGCGAAGCGCCGGTGCGCGGTTATTGCGCCAGCGGGTTTATCGATGCGATTGCGCTGTTGCTGGACGAGAACCTGCTCAAACCGTCGGGACGCTTTACCGAGCCGCAACCGAAGGGCGGTTATTGGTTGGATGCCGCTAATCCCCGCACGGCGATTGCTGCGGGCGATATTGATATTTTTCAACGCGCCAAGGCCTCTACGGCGGCGGCGATGGCGCAATTGCTCGCATTTGCTGGCTTGCAGGCGAACGATTTGCAAAGGTTGTGGATTTGCGGTAGCTTCGGTCAACATCTCGGCCTGCATAGCGCCATGCGGGTCGGCTTGTTGCCGTCCATCGAGCCGGGGCGGGTGCGCTTGTTTGCTGACGCCAGCCTGGCCGGCTGCGAAAAATTGCTGCTGGAACCGGCTGGCGAAACCTTGTTAAATGCCGTCGTCGATAGGGCGCATGCCGTGAATCTCGGCGGTGTTTACGAATACGAAGAACGTTTTATTGATAATTTGCGTTTGCAAGCCATGCCGACAACGGAGTATAGATAATGCTTGAATCGTATATCCAATCTTATAACGAGGC
Organism: Methylovulum sp.; assembly: GCA_004299465.1. Classification (GTDB taxonomy): domain Bacteria; phylum Pseudomonadota; class Gammaproteobacteria; order Methylococcales; family Methylomonadaceae; genus Methylovulum. The sequence continues at coordinate 4,248 of SCST01000369.1, forward strand.
GGTTTTCGAGACCGACAAACAGGCGGCGCTGGATGTGGTCAATAAGGCCTTGAGCGACGGCTTAAGCCCGGAAGACGTGGTGTTCAAGCTGGTGATCCCGGCCGTTGAGGCGATGATGGCGCGTATCGAAAAAGACCCTGACTCGAACCTGGCCCAGCATTTCATGACGGCGCAAATTGCCGCCGAGGTCACCGAAAGGATGCTGGAAAAATTCAGCCGGCCTCCGCAAGTGATAGGCCGGGTCGTTATCGGCGCGGCGCATGGCGACCTGCATTCGCTGGGCAAGCGTATTGTCATCGGTTGCCTCAAATCCATGATGGTCGAGGTCAGCGATTTGGGCGTTAATGTCAGCGCCGAGCAATTCGTTGATACCGCCGTTGCCGAGGGCGCGCAGGTGATCGCGGTTTCGTCGCTGATGGTGCATACCGCGATCGGCGACAACGGCCCCCAGCGAGTACGCGCGCTGTTGCGGGAACGCGGCTTGGAAGGCCGCATCAAACTGGCGGTCGGCGGTGCGCCTTATCGTTTCGATCCCGAGTTGTATACCAGGGTGGGCGCCGATGCCTGGGCGCCGGACGGCGTGACGGCGGCCAAAGTCATCGTGCAATTGATACATGAGGTGAAACCATGACGCCGCTTGAAATTCTTGTCGCCGCCGCTACGGGCCAGCCGGCACCGCGCATTCCGGTATTCTGCAACCTGCTCGATCAAGGCGCCCGCGAGCTGGGCATGCACGCGGAGGCGTATTTCCAGAGCGGGGCCCAGGTTGCCGACGCGCAATTGCGAATGCTGCGCCGCTATGGGCACGACAA
>SCST01000041.1 GCA_004299465.1 Methylovulum sp.
GTGCGAAAATCGCCGCGCGTTCGCTTTCAACATCGCGTGTAATGCGTAAAAGCCCCTGCTTGGATTTTACGACGCTATAGTCTTCCGGCGTTATTGCGGAAAGCAGGTGTTCGCCGTAATAAAAACCTACCGCCATAAAATGAATGTAATGCTGGGCATTAAATTGTTTGCCGAATAGCCATAGCCGGGGCACGGCTTCCAGCCCATCCAGTTCAGTGACGGCAACTTTTTTCGGCGCGGGCAAGGGCAGGCCGGGATGCTCCAGGGTCAGGCGCTGGCTGAACTCGTCGGCATAGGCAGCAGGAATAATCGGTGCGGCGAGTATTTTTTTTAATTGTTCCGTAGTCGGGCAGGGTGGCTTGAATGCGCCTACCGCCGCAGACGCCGTATCGAGGTATAGCGGCGGGTCGGTAAACAGCAGTTTTGTTGCCGGTTCAATGGGTATGGATAACGAGAAATCGCCTGCTTCCGATTGTTGCCAGGCTAGCGCTAAATCACGGTCCGGCCCTGCTTTCAGAACTGGATTGTCAGCATTCAGCCAGTACAGGCGGCCTGTTTTCAGCATCTTGGACAAGGCCAGGTAGCCTGCGGTGCCGCTTAGCACCGGAAACCCGGCTGAAGTCGTCAATGCCGACAGCAGTTTTGCGATGTCTCCGTCCTGGGGCTGCACATAACTGAGATAGGAATAGCTGTACCGCAGGTTGTTTAATGTGGTTTTCCTGCCTTTATTTAAACCGCCGGATTTTTTTTCCTTAGTGATTAAAAAATCAATGATAAATTCGTGCGGGTTCTTGCCGGGCTTAAGGAGATAGGCGATAAATTCCTCATAGGCATTATGCGGCTGTTGTATAGGCTCATAGAGACTCTCCAGCCAATCGAAGCAGTTAGGCGCGGCGATTTGGGATGGGTTTTGCGTGCTGGCTTGGTATTTAAGGCACACCGCGGCGACATGTTTGCAGTTATAGCCGACCGGGCAGGAGCAATCGCCGTCAATCTCCGCTGAACTGTAATCTGGCCGCCAGACGATACGGATATTTTGTTTGTACGGATTGATCGCATTGCCTTTAACGGTGGCATTGAGCTGGACAAACAGCGCGCCTTCGCTTTTAACAACAAGATCAAGCACCATGCCTTTCTCAAAATACTCTTTGCCCCGCTCATAAGCAGTATCCTCGCATTCATAACGTATATCGGAGCGTAGCAGTTTTTTAGGATTATTCATGGGGCGATTGATTAGGGCAAAACAAGCCGGCTATTGTATAACAAAATCGAACCAGCAATGGCTTGCCGCCGTCGCACTAATCGGACGAATGGATAAGGATAGGGTCAATAATAGTCACTATTCAGCGTATTACCGGGCAGCCTGAAGTGCGTAGGGCGCGCCATGCGCGCCTTCTCCGGCTCAATCCACGCGTTTTGCCCGGTGTGGGCGTTTGCGATCGGGAGGCGGCGCGATATTGCCCGGCCGGGGACGACCGATATAAGGATTAATCAGTAGCGGTCGGTTAATAATGACCGGCCGCTTCGCCGCTTTCGCCAATTCCTCTTGGGCAGCGGCGCTGCGGTTAAGCGCATCGAGGGCTGACTGCTTGTCCAAGGCTTCCTGCTGTTCCTTTTGGGTTTTGCGTCTTGCAGCGTCTTGCTCGGCAGTATCGGCCTGCCAGGCTTTTAAACGCGCCTCGGCTTCGGCGGCCTCTGCGGGGTCCGGTTTTTTTATTTCGATGATTTGCTGGTTAACGGCGGAAGCAGGACAGGGTATGGATTGATAAACGGTTTTTTGCTCTGTGCTTTGGCATTTAAATACCTCACCCTGTGCCGGGGTCAATACGGTTGCCGATAAAATCAGGATAATTTTTTTCATAATCCACCTGCCTATGAGGGATACGCTTATTTGGCTTTTGCCTGTTCCTGCTGCCCGGCAATTAAAATACGCGCCAATCTGCGCAGGCCGTCGGATGAAATCTCAAGACCGAACGGTGCGCCTAGGGCTTCCAATTGATAAATGACATCGGTCGCCGCTATAAATGTCATATAGCGCAAGCCCTGGACTTCCGGCAATTGTTTTGCCAAGGTCTGTAATTGAGGCGCTAAGCGTTCCCAGGTCGTCATAAAAAACGCCCGCACCGGGTCTTCGCCGCCGGCATCGTGTTCTTTTAAGCCGGCCTGGAATGCGCTACGTGAATCCAGCAGTATTTCGGTCAGCGTGTCGCGCAATTCCTGCGATTGCGTATCATCGGATGCCTGCTGTATCGCTTTGCTTAAAAAGGCATCCCATTGCTGCCATGCCGATTGCCACTGCTTTTGCTCCGTTTCGCTGAATGCAGGGCTGGGCTTTTGGGCAATTGTCTTGGCTGGCGCCTCAAAGCTGAGGTTGATGGCAACGCCACTATCGTCCGCATCGGCACGGCTGAATGTCAAGGTATCCAGCAAGGCTTTGATGTCGGCTGCATTTTCTTGCGGTAAAAACTGCGTTACTGTCTGTTCGATGGCGTCGCGCGATTCGTGCAAATCGATCTTGATTGCCGCGAGTTTCGGTTCGGCGACGCGTTGCAGCAAGTCCTGTAATTGATCAATGGCCAGTTGACGGCCTTGCCGGTCATAAGCCACTGCTTTCGTGACCGGTAAACTGAGAATCTTATGATCGGCGCTCAGCGTTGGCTGTTGCCAGGTTTCCAATACGCCGCCCCACTTCAAAACCGTAACGCATTGCCCGCCAAACTGGGTCCCGAACTGCGCCTGTACATTATTCAATAATTGGATTTGTCCGTTCCGTCCGTCGATTTTAAGATCGGACAGCGTTAAGAAGCTGCAACCGTGCTTATCGTTCCAAAGCTCGGCAGTCTGGTTTGCACCGGTATAAAGTTGCGTGGCGACGGCTTTTTTTATCAGGCTGTAATCAAGCCGCACCGGCAGGTTGAAGGTATTGGCCGCGCCGTTTTCGGCGACCGTCATGAGCAGGCCGAAGGCCGTCATGAGCAGGTATTTTTTCATGTGTTGCTCCCGTGTGGATTGAGGCAAGCCGCAGGGCTTGCGTATTGGCAGAATATGGACAGCGCCGGCTGAATG
>SCST01000823.1 GCA_004299465.1 Methylovulum sp.
CCTCGAATAGTGAGTTGTTACACACTCTTTAAAGGATGGCTACCTCTAAGCCAACCTCCTATCTGTTAATGGGGATACACTACCTTTTACACTTAGCAGAAATTTAGGGACCTTAATCGGCGGTCTGGGCTCTTCCCCTCGCGGCCATGGAGCTTAGCCCCCACAGCCTGACTCCCACGCTCATACGTTCCGGCATTCGGAGTTTGATTGATTGTCCGAGCTTTCGCCCTTTGACGATCATCCAGTGCTCTACCTCCGGAACGAAACACGTGAGGCTAGTCCTAAAACTATTTCGGAGAGAACCAGCTATTACCGAATTCGATTAGTTTTTCACTCCTTACCCCAGCTCATCTGAGAATTTTGAACGATTCACCAGTGCGGGCCTCCCCCTCTATTTCTAGAGGGTTCACCCTGGCCAGGGCAAGCTCATCCGGTTTCGGGTCTTACACATGCCGCTAACAATATCACCTCGCGCTCCAGAATTTACATTCTGACGCGTGAGATAATAAAGTGACGCCCTATTAAGACTCGCTTTCGCTACGCCTTCTTCCGCTTAGCGGAATTAAACTTTGCGGCATACGTAAACTCGTTGGCTCATTCTTCAATAGGCACACCGTCACCCGGACCCAATCTTGCGAAAAGGCCATAAGGCTCCGGTTCCTTGTAAGTAGATGGTTTCAGGCATTATTTCATCGCCCTTGTCGGGCTGCTTTTCACCTTTCCCTCGCGGTACTAGTTCACTATCGGTCACCAAAAGTATTTAGCCTTAGGAGATAGTACTCCTGTATTCACCCGAAGCTTTTTTACCTCGGGCTACTCTAGATTAAACTGAAGAGTCCATCAGCTTTCGCCTACGGGGTTATCACCCTCTATGACGCTCCTTTCCAGGAACTTCGACTAGCCAATGAATTTTTTACTCTTCCCTCAAGCTTGAAGCTTCACAGCTCAAAGACGGTTCAATCAACCCTGAATATTTTTTACAACATTCAGTTTGGGCTTCTCCCCTTTCGCTCGCCGCTACTTAGGGAATGCTTATTAGTTTCTTTTCCTCTGGGTACTGAGATGTTTCACTTCCCCAGGTATGCTCCGCACACATGGTTAACACGTGCGGCATCACGGGTTTGCCGTGATAGGTTGCCCCATTCGGAAATCTTCGGATCAAAGGTTGCTACACACCTCCCCGAAGCTTATCGCAGTTACGCCACGTCCTTCATCGCCTGTTGGTGCCAAGGCATCCACCATCTACCCTTAATTGCTTGCTCCGTTCGCTCACTTGCGAACGGTATTTGATTTAATTTTTTCGTTATCTCTTCTTTAGTTGTGAATGAGCAGTCGATTGGAGTCCGCATATACTCCAGAGAACAAAAATCCGCCGGATGGCGGAGGCGACGCACACGATTAGAACACCTACACGCCGTGTGGGGCACCGCCGTGATATGTGGAACCAATATTCATTCGCGAGAATAAGTGTATCAGACGCAAAAAACTTGTCAACAGTGCAAACCTATATATACTAATAATGGTTCTTTCATAATCCTCACACCGGATTCGGAGATAAAAATGATCAGCCTGACCTCAATTCCTTCACTTGCCGCGGGACTTCTTGTTATAGCAAGCTTTTGTTCTTTGGTATTCTTTTATCTTCTGCGCCATCACTTTATAGTCCATTGGAAACGTCGCCCGAACTATGACGCCTCCCTCCAACTTTATCTACAAGACCTGCGCCTGATGCGTAAAACATTG
>SCST01000370.1 GCA_004299465.1 Methylovulum sp.
CATATACGGCTTTGATCGCCAGGATCAGCAGGCAAATTATTAGTGTTAATCTGGCCATAAGGCCACCTTCCTTGAAACAGGGCGGGTTAGCCATCGTTCCCACGCTCCGCGCCCACTGTCATTAAGTTAAGAGTTTAAGCATTAAAAATCAATGTATTGCATATATGCAGGCCGGATTCCTTAACTGTGAGCAGTGACGCGGAACATCGCAACGATGGCGCTGAGTCACTACAATAAAAATCAATAGTCCGGAGCGTCACGGAAGGTCCAGACCACTGACAAATTGCCGAAGAAGCCCTCGCCCAGTTGCACCTGCGTGAACGGCATACCCATCGCATTCTTGGCATCTCTGGCGTTCAAATCTTCATAAATCGGTAAGCCGACCGAACTACGCAATTTGAAATTACCGCCAAAGGCATTGAGGAATCGCCAATCGGAAACAACAGCCAGATTAGTGACCGTACCGCCGCTGTTGCCGATCTTGAAGCCCCGGTCTTCATTTTTCTCCGTATAGCTCGCATCCAGTTCAACACCGAGCATCAGGTCATAGTTCGGCGTGTAATGCAGCGCCAAGCCAACCGTAGCGATGTCGCCGTAAGCAAAATCATCGCCATTTTCGGGATTGACGGTATAGAGGGCGGAGCTATGCATCCAGAAATTTTTCCAGCGCTGCGAATACAATAGTCCGCCGGTAAAGGTCGCGGTATCTTTACCCAATTGCAAACCGGCGCCCTTACTGATGAGGTTCGTCTTTGCCAGCGGATTGACCAAGGGGTCGCGAGTTCCGTCGAATTCGCCGGTCGGCAAAGTAGTGCCGAGCAGCACGCTGGCAAACTGGTGCCAGCGCGTGCTGCGCCAGAAGTTATAACGTCCTTCCAGGGCAATATCGCCTAGCCCATCGTCATTAGCAATACTTTCACCGACCGTGCCGGTGGCCGGGTTCCGCTCAAGCGTACCTTGCCTTTTCTCGAACCAGGGCAGGTTCATGAATAGCGCGAGATCATCGGTGGGCGAATAATTCACCGTGATAGCCTGCTGCATCATTTGGCTCTCACTCGGCGCCTTGGGCTGCGCTTTATTGGCATTGATGAAGTCAGCCGGCTCAATGCCGCTATCGCCGTTCTTGACCTGGTCTTTTTGCGCGTAACCATAAACGATGCCGGCGCTGAAATTGCCTTTCCCCGGCGTTACCGCGGTACGGATACGGAACGGCGCGGTGGTGCCCACGGGTGAGACATCATCATAAGCGATAGTGAAGTCGATCACTTCACCGCCTTCCTTGGCGGCAAACGCTTCGGCCTCCTCACGCTTGGCGAACGCGATGTAGTTGGGCACCATGTCGGGAATCACGTTGCTGCCCAGCACATAGGTGGCCGTTTGCGCATCGACCAGCTCGCCGGAAACCCAGTCATGGACTTTGACCGATCTGAAGGCAGACAGACCGCCGGCATCATCAATTTCACGCAACATACAGGCGACGCCGCAGGTGTATTCTTTGCTGCCATCCTTATAAACCAGTTCTGCGGCGCTTTTCCGGTATTCATCGATCCACATGCCACAGACGCGGCAACTTGCCCGCGGCTCGTGTTGCTCATGCGCCGATACCTGAACCGCTATCAACATGAGCAAAAATAACGCCGGGATCATCGCTTGTTTAATGGCCGTCTTCATAAAATTCCCCTTTGTATAGGATGGTGGTAAAAAGCTTTTCAAGGTCCTGGCGGCCGGCTTCCCCGACCACTTTCCCCCGCACGATGCCTGCTTCGTCAATGACGAAGGTAGTCGGCAAACCGATGACGCCGAAACATTTGGCCGCCAGGCCGTATTCATCGACCAGCATCGGATAACTCAGGCGCTCGAACTGTTTGATTCGCTCATCGGTTTTGACGAGACGGCTGACATTGATTGCCACCGGCATAAATGCCTTGTCCTTGTATTTTTGATACAGGGATTCCAGCGAAAAAAGAACCTCTTTGTCACAGAAGCCACAATCAATGGACCAAAAGCGCAACAACGCGACTTTGCCTTTGATGTTGCCAGGCAAGCTTATGGGCCTGCCGTGAAAATCGTTTAGCATAACGGATGGTATCGCGTCACCGATTTGCAATCCCGCGCGCTTATGGCATCCGTAAAGCGTTGCCGCGACCAGCAAGCTTAGCAGCACGGCCCAACCCTTAATCGATCTCATCGCCGGTGATCCAGCGACTCGATGATAAGCGGCGTCACCTCCTGAAAGCGCAGAATGGATTTGCCCTGATGATCTTCCAAAAACTCCTGCGCCGATTCCTGATCCTTGAACGGCAATAATTCATGGCCCATCGGGCCTAGTACATCCGAGCCGATCACATAAAATGCCGATTTGGCGTCTATCAATTCCACGTCGTAATAATCCGTAACATAAACAGCCCTGATAGCTTCCGCCGCTTTTCCGGGCGTGTATTTCGCTGTGTCGAAGAGATGTTTGAACATATCCTTGGCGCCGTCGTAGAAATAGTACGAACCATCCTTAAAGAGAATTTCGGCTACCCATTTCGGGTATTTGTAGACAAACATGCCGCATACCGGGCAACGGTCGGTTTTTTTGATCGTAACGGCAGGTTCATCGCCATAGCTGATGTTTATACTGAAAAGCAAAACCAGCCCAAGTATTATTTTTGGGTATAGCTGCCTGGAAAAGTTTTTTTCTCTCACCGTTGTTCCCGACATAAAAACATCCGTTGGCGTGCCGCGCGCGCCTTGGGAGCTATGGCGCGCGCAACACGTCCGTATGCAGGATAGCGATCAGCTTTAATAGACGACTTCATAGGCAAGAACCAGGCTTGAGGTAACAATTTCATAAGTGACCAATGCGGTAAACAGGGCGAATAAAATGACGGAGGCCAGCGCCAGCTTGCCGATGAACGCAGGCAGCATGGCCTGGAGGCTCCCCACCTGTCGAAAAGGACTCAGTGCGCCGACGCCAAGACCCGATACGACGGCGCCAAGCAGCAGCATATAAAGCAGGTAACCGAGATAATGGTACTCTTCCATAATGATGCAGAAGGGACAGTGGTGGGTCGGTAATTCATAAATGTACAACGATATGAAGGATATGATGGAGATAAGCGAGAGCACAAACATCAGCAGGCTCAGTACGGCATAAAGATAGCCGCCCCTGTTCTTGAAATAGAAAAAAAGCCCAGACACCAAGGTGCCTGACATGCTGCTGTAAAAAACCCAGATCATCGACCGGGCGGGCAAAGAAGCCATTTCCGAGCCTATGCCGGCCGGCCGTTCACTGCTGAACAAGCTGCCGCAACAAGACGTAATGACATCCGCCTCCATGCTCATAAAGTAAGCGCTCTCCAGAACCGTCTCCACTAGGATAAAGGGCGCGACGAACGCCAGCAGCAAGTACTTCTTTTTGATCAGTGGGTAGTCGTAGCCCTGGTTGTCGGCAACATTCAAAATCAGCCAGAGACCGGCCGCAATAAAGTTGAAGATTTTCAATACCAGTGTGGGATAGCCGAAGCTCCCGACATTTAACGTCCCGGCCGCGCACATCGCGCCGACAAAAAGCGGCGTCAGGTTATCGGCGGTAAAGATGTATAAAAAGAGGGAAAGCAGTTGCAGGCCGAAAACATACGAGAGCAAGGTTGAAATCAGGTAAGTTTTACGCTCAAGCACGAGCTGCAATTCGTGACCGTTTTGTATGTCCCAATGCCTTATTATCTGCGCGCCGTAAAACACGGCATATAACACCATAGCGCTGGCGATATAAGCCGCCAGCAGATTGGCGATGACGGTCGGGTGCAGGATCACGTCGATGACTCCTCGATTTGGCCGTCGCGGAGCTTGACCACGCTGTCCACGATGACGGATTCATAGACCAGCGGATCATGGCTGGTGATGATGACGGTTTTGCCTTCCGATTTGAATTTCTCGATGATCTCCATGAACCGGTACGATAACTTGGTATCGAGATGCGCGGTCGGCTCATCGGCAATGATGACGTGCGGATCGTTAATCAGGGCGCGCACGATAGAGGCGCGCTGGGCTTCCCCGCCGGACAGCCACTCCACCTTTGAAGCCGCCTTGTCGGCGATATTAAGCTCGGACAGGCCTTTCATCGCCTTCATTTTCAGGTGTGATCGCTTTTCTCCCAAGGGGTAGGCCGGTAACATCACATTGTCCAGTACGGAAATGCCCTTGATCAGATTCGGTTGCTGAAAAATAAAGCCGAAGGTCTTGCGGCGAATATCGGTCAAAAAACGTTCCGGCAAGCTGGTGATTTCACGCCCGTTCAATTTCACGCGCCCGGCCGACGGCCGGCTCATGCAACCAACGATACTCAATAACGTGGTTTTCCCGGAACCGCTAGGCCCCTTCAGCACCGTGACCCTGTTCCCGGCTATATGCAGGTTGACGCTGTTTAGCGCCGAAAACTCGCTGGGATTGCCGGCATTAAACACTTTGTTAACATTGACCAGTTCGATCATGGCTTATTCTCCGGTAAAGCGCATCGCCGAATCAGGGTCGATGGTCGCGGCTCGCCAGATGGGCACGATGGTTGCCACGGTATAGGGAACCACCGTCAGGAAAAACAAGGTGGTGAGTTGTTCGAGATTAATAAAAGGCGTCAACACGAAATGGGGATAGAGACTCGACCAGCCTTTCAACGCCGGCTCGAAAACAATGGAACCGGTAAAAAAGACATGAATGTAGGCCAGGATCACGCCGGAAAAAAAAGCCGTCAGCGAGATCATCGCGCCTTCCCAGAATTTCATCTGGATAACATCCGAGGTTTCCCAGCCTACCGCCTTGAGTATGCCGATCTCCCGTCTTTCACCGGCGCTCAGGCCAGAAGCCTTGTCCCAGGCGAAAATGACGAAGGCAAGTACCGCCGCCGAAAAAACAACGATCATCATGCCCCCGCGCCAGTTAAAAATTGAATCGTAAGTCCTTAAAATCTCGTCGCGAATGATTGGACGGGCTTGAGGCAGGCGTTTTTTTATTTTCGACGCCACCATCGCCACTTCGCTGGGATTGTTGACGGCGACGGTAAGATCGGTCACAACGCTGTTGTCGATGCCGAACAGTTTTCTAAAATCAGCCCCGGTAATCAACATCAAATCGGCGGAAACCAGTTCGGATTGCGAGGATAAAGTGCCTGCGATTTTGAAGTTGACAACCTTCCCGTCAAACGTTAGAAACGGCATGTAATCACCCTTGCCGATATTGCGGAGCCGGGCGATGCCGTTGCCGATGATGAGCGTTCCCGGCTCAAGTGCTATGCCGTTGAATTCAAACAAGGGTTTTGATAAATCGGCCGCATGGGGAGCGCCGGACTCACTTTCAACAACAGTGGTTTTCGCCGGCGATTTGCAGGGCTGGGGCGACCTGCAAGGCCGAAACGACGCGCCGCTGTCAACTACAGCCACCGTGCCCGCGGCCTCTGCTTGGCCTGGCGGCGTCAGCAACGTGTAATTGGCGCTTACCAGGCTGTCGTAATAATAGCCCCATAAGCGACTCTCGACGGCGGCGACACCGCGAATGCTTTTAATGGTTTCAATATAACTGAGCGGAAAAAGATCGTGCCGACCCGCAACGATTTTTTGCACAACGATTTCCGGCGCGCCTTTCAGGATAAGCGAAGCCTCCTTTTTAATCGAGTACGTAAAAAACATCGTCGAGGCTAATATAAAAACAATGAGCGTATATAAAGCCAGCAAGCCGAAGTTTTTCACTTTTCTGCGCAGCAGCGAAGAAATCGTGAAATCTATAATGTAACGCTGTTTTTCAATCCAGGCTCTCATGGGCGTTCGGTAATTCCTTTGGGGGCTGGGTAAATGAACCGGACGGGAAATGTTCCAGCGACAGCGGGTGATCCTGGAACGCCGTGTTCAAATCGGCCTGGGACAGATGCCGCGTATAACGGGCTTCGGTAAAAAGACACAGATCGGTAAGCCGTAGCGCCTTAACCATCGCCGCTTTTTCTCCAAGATTTTCCTGCCGGGCCTTTTCGCTAAAAGCCGCATGCAACAGAAGCAGGCCCAGTAAAAAAACGCCGGTCGATAAATACAAAAAAAATAGCGAGGAATTTCTCATCGGCAATATTCAAAAATGCCCCAGTCGTTCAGGGTTTATTATGCAGGTAAATGTCCTACAGCAGGATTTGCCGGTTTTAAAGGCGGTTCAATCTGTCGCATGCCTCATTATCAGGAAATGATCCAGGCTAGGCGGTGGTATATTTGAATATTATAAAACTCAAATATCACCAAACCATTACTCAAGGCAACCCGCAAAAAATAACCCCCAAATACAATAGAACGCAAATGACCTGTCCATAGACCACCCTTGTGGTGGCATCCATGCAGTCGTATTTTTGGTTGATTTATCGTGTATTTTATTTATTGCGAATTGCCCAAGCCAACAGATCAAGCAAAACCCATGCCTAATTAATTAGTTATTATTAATCAATGCATTAAAAAAACACGACACCTTAAAATAATTAAACTAGGTTATATCCCCTACTTATCGCGCCAAATAACCCAGTTTAATAAAAAACACTAGCTTATTTCATGAGTTGCCAACTGGGTACCGTTAAAAAAACCGCTCGCCGGCAGGTA
>SCST01000371.1 GCA_004299465.1 Methylovulum sp.
TTCGGGTGCAGGGCCGACGACCAGGAACCACTTGGTCCAACGCTTTTTCACCAGGTATTGCCCCAGCGCATCGGCGCGCATGGCGCGACTGGGCAAGATATGCAAAACATTATTACGGCATTGCTCATTGCGCAACGCATCATCGCTGCTTGCCGCATCAAATATCAGCATTTGCTTTGCCGCTGGTAAATCGGCAATCTGGATAAGTTGCTCCGCAGCCAGCATCGCGACAACATACGGGAACTTGCCGGCGATATTTTTAGTAAATGCATCGGCGACGTTAGCATCCGCCGGCAAGATAAACTTTTTCAGCACAAATTGCTGGCCGGTGAATTGTCCGGTGGTATTGTTGTCACTGATTGCCAATTCCGCACCCACCAGCCCCTTGTCTTTAATCAGGGGGTCCAGGTTTGATAATGCCGGCGGCGCGTTCTGTTCTTGCGCCAAATAAGCAATATTGACAGTCTGCTGAGGTTTGGCATGCACAACAATAGCGCCAAGCAATTGACTAATAACTAAAACATTAATGACTATCTGGATAAACCGGTTCATCGCCCGCATCATTTCCCAACACTGGAAGATTTACAATCTGTTAATTCTAGCGGATTCATTCGTTTTTATTGCAGTTTTTGCAAAAGTTTACATCAATCGACATTTGAACTTTATCCGCTTACAGTGAATACTTATGAAACACACATAACTTATTGAATGGGTATTAAACCCGATAACTGGATATAGTAACGTGATGCTGAACTTTGAAGATGACGCAGAACTGATGAACGGCCTGCCCGACCTGGGCTTAACAAAAAACCTTCGTATTGCAACTCGCTTTATCCGTGGCGACATCAGCGCCTCTATCAGCGGTCTTGGTTTCTTTGAAATGGGCAAAACCATCCCCGTCAAGTTAATGGATATTTCCAGCAAAGGCGTGCTGATTTCAACAAACCGGAAACTCCGTATCAATAAAAGCCTCACCTTGACGCTGCAATTTGAAACCGGCAGGACATTTATTATCAAAGCCGCTATTGTCCGCCGTTCGGCTTCATCGCATCACCAATACGGCATGAAATTTGAGCGTTGCCACGATGAACTCGGTGATTATTTGCTTGAATCGCAAAGTAAGCTCGTTTTTAAGTAGGGCATGTTGCGCACGCCATCAACGAACCGGTGCGTTTTACCCACGCGCCGGAGAAGGCGCTCGGCACGCTACGCTTCAGGCAAGGATCTGAATAGTTACGCCCATTGTTGCTATTTTAATTCCGACGCGGTAATGTGCCCGAGTCAGGCCTTGCCGGCACGACTCAAGACCGCCATAAGCCCAACTCTTGACGCCGGCAACAAATAATCGCAGGCTCCTCCTCATGTTAACAATACCGTTGGTAATCAAGCATGTTTAATTTGAAATATCCAAAAAACATCACTGACCCGTTGATGACAGGCGGTGAAGCAGATTCAATCAATAATCTTCGTGTTGCGACGCGTTTTATTCGTGAAGATATTGCCGCCTCTGTTGAGGTCTTTAACTTGCTAGGTTTTGGCAAAACCATTGCTGTTGACTTGCTGGACATCACCAGTAAAGGCGTCCTGGTTGCAAGCGACCAAAAACTCGGCATCAATAAAAAAATCGTATTGACCCTCCGGTTTAAATCGGGCGAAGCGTTCATAATCAATTCCACAGTCGCTCGCCGCTCGGACTCGTCAGGCAATGAATATGGGATAAAGTTTGATGCTTTCAACCACGAACTGGGAGACTACCTGCTTGAAACGCAGGAAAAATTAGTCTTCAAATAAAACCAGCCGTCAAAAATACTTCTTAATCTTATACCACAAAGAACGTTCGCTGATTTCCAGCAATTGCGCCGCTTTCGCCTTATTGTCGCCCGTTTTTGCCAGCGCTTCCTGGATAAGCCGTCTTTCCAATAGCTCAACCTGCGTATTAAGCCCGGCGGCATGAATGACTGGGTCACATGAGGACTGTTGCGGCGGCGCTTTATCTTCGAGTATGTCGCAGGGTAAATGCTCGATAGCGATGGTTTTCCCGCCGCTCAGCACAATCGCGCGCTCCATCATATTTTCCAGTTCCCTGACATTGCCCGGCCAGGCATAAGCCGTCAGGCACAACGCCGCATCCGCTTCAATATCATTAAACTCATAAGCGAATTCCCGTGCATGCTTTTCCAGGAAATACCGCGCCAGCGGCAGGATATCGTCGCGCCGCTCGCGCAACGGCGGCAACACAACCGTGAAGACATTCAGGCGATAAAACAGGTCTTCGCGCAGTTTCTGGTCGATGATTGCCTGCCGCGGATTGCGGTTGGACGCGGCGATAACGCGCACATCAACCGCTATCGTGCGATTGCTGCCCAGGCGCTCCAAGGTACGTTCCTGCAATACCCTGAGCAATTTCGCCTGGATATTGAAATCCATTTCGGTGATTTCATCGAGGAACAAGGTGCCGCCGTCGGCAAGCTCAAACTTGCCGATACGCTCCTTGTTCGCGCCGGTAAATGCGCCTTTGCTGTAACCGAATAATTCGCTTTCCAGGATCTCGGATGGAATCGCGGCGCAATTGATCGACACAAACAAGGCCTGCGCGCGCGGCGACGCATTGTGTATCGCGCGGGCGACCAGTTCCTTGCCGGTCCCGGTTTCGCCCTGGATCAGTACGCCGGTTTTGGTCGGCGCAACCTGTTCGATTTGGGTGTAAATCTGCTGCATCGCGGAACTCGTGCCGATAAACCCGCGCCAACCCTGCTCGACTTCCTGGCGCAAATAACGGTTTTCCCGCTGCACCTTGCCAAGTCTCAACGCGCGCTGCACGGCGGCTTCAACGGCATCGATCTCAAACGGGCGGACGATATAATCGCTGGCGCCGTACTTCATCGCATCCACGGCGCTTTCCACCGTGCCGTAAGCGGTCACGACAATAACGGGGATTTCATTGTGCTGTTCCCGCAACTGCCGCAGCAAACTGATACCGTCCAACCTGGGCATGCGCAAGTCGGTAATCACCAGGTCAACCGCATGGCTAGCCAAGGCCTCGATCGCATCAAGACCGTCGGCGGCCTGCAACACCTCGTAACCCATTTGCGTGAGCATAATTTCTAAAAGACGGCGCATTTTAGCTTCGTCATCGACAACAAGAATACTTTGCAGCGGCATCGTTTACGCTTCCTGGGTAGGGGAGAAAGGCAACAGGACATGGAAGCAGGCGCCGCCATAATCGCTGTCAGTAATAAAAATCTTACCATGATGGGCAAGAATTATCTGTTGCACAACAGTCAGGCCCAAGCCTATACCGTCCTGGCGCCGGGTAAAAAACGGCTCAAACACCTTCACCTTATTAGCATCGGAAATGCCGGCGCCGTTATCGCTGATCAAGGTCTCAATAGCGCCCGGTTGCTGGCGGGTGATTAATTCTATACGTCCGCCCGTTTCAACATGCTGTATCGCATTCATGATTAAATTTAAGAATACCTGGATGATATGATCCCGGTCGCAGTGCAGCCATGCTTTCTTCGCGCTCAAGCGCATGATGATCTGCACCTGCTTGGCATCGGCCTGGCTATGCAGCAATTCCATCGTGTGCTCAATAACCTGGTGCAGGTCCTGCCTGCTGAACTGCGGCGGCCTGGGCCTTGCGCATTCCAGCAAGGTCGTCACCAATTCATTCAGCCGCTGCGTTTCACTGAGGATATATTCGGTCATTTCCAGGCCGATGGTGCTGAGCTCCGGCTCACGCTGCAGAATTTGCGCCGAAGAGCGTAAAATCCCCAGCGGGGTCCGTACTTCATGCGCCATGCTTGCCGCCATTTCACCAATCACCGCCAATTTGGCAACGCGCACCAGGTCTTGCCTGGATTGTTCCAGGTTATTAATCATCAGCGAGAACTGCGTGCTTAATTCGGTAAGTTCACGGCTGGATTTTAACTGCGGCGGCGTTACCTGTTTGCCCTGCATAAAATCCCTGGTAAATTCCGCCAGGCGCACGATAGGCCGCGCGATTTTTGCCGACATCCAGAAAGAGACCATAATGCCCAGCACCAAGGTCAGGCATAAGAATACCAGGATCGCCAGCCATAAATCCCATACCGGCGCAAATGCGCTTTTGCTGGGCTGCAAAATCAGCACGCACCACCCGAAACCTTTAAACGCGCGATACCCCGGCGAACGGGCATAACCGACCAGGACATGTTGATTGTCTAGGAAATCCGCCTGCGTCTCCAGGGAACCGGCCGTATCGCTCATGCGCTTTAAAATCTCGGACAAGTGCCTGAATTGAAATGCTTTATTACGCAGGATAGAAGAACTGGCAATAATGCGTCCATCGCTGTCTACCAATAAGGCATAGGATTGTGCATCGACGCTGAGCGGCAACGGCGCATCAAGCAAGCGGAAAATCTCTTTCCAATCGAAGCCGGCATATAATCGGCCCAGTTCGCCCGTCGCAAAAGCATCCGGGATAGGAATTGAAAAATACAGTTTGTCATCTTTCGCGTCCAGGTGCTGCAATGAATGGGTATGGTTATTATGGCTTGCCGTCAACCAAGGATGGGCCTGTGGATAGCGGGTCCCGATCATGTTGGCGTCGCTGGCGGAAATGGTTTCATCGTTGCGGTCAACGACAAAAATCTGCTCATAAACACCGTCGTAACCGGCATGTAACTCATTGAGAAAATGCGACAAACGCTTATCGACATCCCTGACCCGAAGCTCCTGCATGACTTCAAGCCGGCTCCACATCGCCATGTTTTCCATGCGTTCAAACAATGTCGTATCAATTTGCTGCATAATAGTCGTCGCCTGCGATTTGAGTTTACCCTCAATTTCCGCGCCTAAAATGTCCTGCAGATGTACGAAAATCATTAAGGTAATCAGCAATGCCGATGCTAGACTGATTAACAGGTAAGACATCAATAAGGTATAGCGAATAGTCATTCATCTTTCCTTGGGTTAAATCAAAACCACTATGTTTAAGCGCTTAAAACCGGCAGCGGCATTATTATTTTACCTGGTGCAAGGCTGTTTTTCTTATAGCCCAAACGCTTCTGCGGACGCTGATATGCCGCCATCATACCAGTGGGGACGGGGATTCAGCTGGCCCGCCGCCAATTTGAACCTCGGCGGGTACTTTAACGCCTCTTACCAACAACCCGAGTCATTGAAAAATAAAACAACGCTCGATGAACTCAGCCTTTTTATTACCTGGTCGCCCCATCAGCGCGTGCGCTTTTTTTCCGAGGTCGAAGTTAATGACTGGTTTTCCACGGAAGGCATCGATACGCTGAATAACGCCATACGCGCCGAACGCCTGTATGTCGATTTATTGGCCACAGAATCCACCACCTTGCGCCTGGGCAAATTCCTGACGCCCGTCGGCCGTTGGAATATAACGCATGCCGCGCCGCTGATCTGGACAACAACCCGTCCCCTGGTTACGGAAAGACGGCTGTTTACATCCCATGCCAGCGGCCTGATGCTGAGCCAACGCATTGATATCGGCGATCATAACCTGGAGGCTTCTGTTTATGCCGACGATTCCACGGACCTCGATGTCCTGGACAACGAACTCGGCTTTGAAAACGCTATCGGCGGCAGGCTTACCTTCGATATGACTGAACAACTGCAGATAGGCGCTTCGTTTATCGACTATAAAAACAAGTCCGTTACGCGCAAAACCCGGAACGACCTGTTCGGCCTGGACTTGCTTTGGAAAAAAGACGGCTATGAAATTGAAATAGAATCGATCTACCGCACTGCTGACGACAACCAAGGCGAAGAAAAAGGCCTGTATATTCAAGGGGTAGTCCCGTTATCCGAGCAGTTTTTTGCGATAGGCCGTTATGAATATATCAACGGCACGCACCGGTTTATACCGACAAATACCGACATCGGCGTAACGGGCCTGGCATGGCGCCCCTTTACGCCGTTGGTGATTAAAGCGGAGTACCTGTTCGGCGAGCAAAACCAGTTTGTCGCCCCCAGCGGTTTTTTTACATCGATTTCAATGTTTTTTTGATCATGCCGGTACGTTTATCAAAGCTGTTGCTGATCATGGCGCTATCGTTATCATCCGTGTCCGCCGATGAAATTTTAATCATAACGCGACCGGAGCCGGCGCTTAAAGACATCAGCATCAAACGGCTGGAAAACATCTTCCTGCGCAAAACCCTGCTCAACAGCTCGGGCACCCGCTGGATACCGCTTAATTTAAGCCCGGAACATCCGCTAAGACAGGCTTTTTCGCTAAGCCTTTTTAACAAGCGGCCCGAGGCGATGGAATCCTATTGGAACGAACAGTACTTCCAGGGCATCACTCCGCCTTATGTCGTCGCTTCGGAAGAAGCCATGCTGCGTTTTGTCACCAGCACTCCCGGCGCGATAGGCTATATCCTGCCTTGCCACCTCGATGCGCGCGTACAGGTTGTTTTTAAACTGGCCACCAGCACGCCCGTTGAACAACAATGTCCCAAGCATGATCGTTGAACCGGGCAGGCGAGCCGGTGCGGTGCAATAACACAGACCGATGGTTTGAAGAGCCAAAATCATAGCAACCTTGCATGACGGCATTACATTATGCAACTTAGCCTTTAAATTCACTTGGACTTTGCCATGGCCAAAATCACGCAATTATCGCAATTAGATTTAAACCAAACCTACAGCTATGCCGATTACCTAACATGGACACTCGATGAGACGGTAGAGCTCATCAAAGGCAAAATTATGTTGATGTCACCTGCGCCAAATGTCAGCCATCAAACCATTTCCGGGAATTTATACGGGATTTCCTATCCATTTTTTCGCCATAAAAAATGTCGGCTTTTTCATGCGCCCTTTGATGTGCGCTTATATGACCGTAAAAAATCTATTTTAGCGAGTAAAGAAATACACACCGTAGTTCAACCTGATTTATGCGTTATTTGCGACAAAGCCAAACTCGATGAACAAGGCTGTAATGGCGCGCCGGACTGGATCATTGAAATTTTATCGAAAGGAAATTCCAAACGGGAAATGCAGGTTAAATATGAACTGTACCAGGAAAGCGGTGTAACTGAATATTGGCTGGTTTATCCGTATGAACAAGCCGTTTATCAATTTGTCTTGGACGATAATGGCCGTTATCAATTAAAAAACATGTATGCCGACAGCGGTATCGCACTGCCGCATTTATTTCCCGACCTGTCCATCGACCTGGCCGAGGTCTTTGCATCGTTTGATGATGAATGATGGTTAAGGATAGGGTCAATAATAACTTTTCGGAGCTAGGAGGTCAGGCTTTGCCTGACAAGAATACGTTCAGGCAAAGCCTGACCTCCAAACTCTTGCGACACGGGAACGATAAGCTACCTTGGGAAGTTATTTTTTTGCTAAATCCTTAGCGGGCACGAACAATTTGCAACAGCACCTTTCGGGTGCTGCCTTTCCAAGTCAGCTCATGGATGTCAAACTCATTTGCGCATTGGCTATCGTCGCTGTCCAATTTAATACCCAACTTGCTGAGCTTGATACGGTTTTTTTCAATGCTCAACAGCCTGTCCGGGATTTCGAGATATTCGACCAGCGTATTCAAATAGACATCCGGGTTGGCCAGACTCTCCACTCGCGACGCGTAAGCATCATCGCCCGGCTTGACGGCTTGGCTGATCATGCGCGCGGCCATCTCCTGCTTGAGCAGCGTGACTACACGTCCAAACAAATAATTTTTTAGCGCTACACTGAGCTCCGCACTGCTGGCGCAAGGCATATGGATTTTGTGTGCAGAGAAATTAACCGCTTGCAGCGGTACGTCGCGAATAAGCGTTTCCCCCAACAAGCCTACGCCCAGCGTTGGCTTTTCACTCTTGCTGGCCGTTAACAGCGCATACAGTACCGGGACTTGATATTTATCATGGCCGCGCAAATAGGCATTCACTTCGGGATCGGTATTAAATAGCCTGTCGATGTCTTCGCCGCCGACGAATAGCGCGTTGACGAGAGGAACCGTCCCAAGCGCCTCCCGGTTCAACGCAACAGGAGGCGGAACCTGGTCGGCAACCTGGAGTACATGATTGTGCAGCACCCGCACATGTTTCCTTAACTTGTCGGAGTAACCGTGCACGGCCCGCATCTTAGTGTTTGACGCATCGACGAAACTTTCGACGATCCGCCTGTCTTCGCAGGTCCCTTGCCCCTCGTCGCGACTAGGGTTGACCAGGCTGGCGACGAGTTCCTGCAAGTGATGTAATTGCTCATCGAAAAACGCCCTAAGGCTTGAGGCTTCGTGTGATCGTCTATCGTCGTTCATGATCGGCAGTTCCCTTATGGGCTTAAGGTGTAGATTTGGCAGGATGGAGATCATGCGATGTCTGTTTGTCGCCGGTTAAAGTCACCGGCACCGGAATTATAAAGCGCAAACCCAGCGCATCGAAACGGTAAATTGCGGGCCTCGCTCCGTAAGCCGATAGACTACCAAACAAATCAGCCTGCGGCAGCGATTCTGTGCCTTTATTAGCAATGTCAAGCATTGGCAGCATCGTTAAGGGTTTGGCTAAAATACCTTCCCTGGCTAGCTTATCATCCCCATGTACCTTCTTTGCCTGCGTAACGTTCGATTGCGCGCTACGCTTTTTGCGTTGCGACTAAAAACCCCGCAATAATTGTTGAAACCTTCTCGTCTCAACATACAAAAATTGCACACTAAGCCTTCCCGTTACCAGCGCCATCCCTTCGCAGGCCGGTATAACGCATATCGTAGGCTCAAGGCCTGCGATATACCGGCATGATCGAAGCGCCTGCAGCTTATAAATCATTTTATAAAACAATATATTAACGCCGCAGCACTT
>SCST01000372.1 GCA_004299465.1 Methylovulum sp.
CTTGAGAAATAATCATTGCCGGATAGCGTGCTGCAATCGACCAGCACATCTGGATAAACATAGTCTTTTCCTAAACGCAGCTTCGTGTCCGCTATGAAAGTAGCGCAAGGCGTGCCTTCAAGATGATTGCCGAATTTGCGTGCGATAGTAGCCGCAATAAAACTATGGTTATGTGAGACACCTGCCATTGCATAGACCTGACCGTCGATATACTCGCGCTTCACGTCGGACGTCAGTTCGCTGCTTAAATACTCGTCTTCAGTCAGATGCTCAGGTTGATGGGATTTAGACAGGGCGTTGTTCCCGGATTCATCAGGATTTTTAATGATTGCGCTCATGTGGGTTGACTCCTCTTTAAGTTAAAAAATACAGGAAAAACAAGATACTGTGGGGAATCTTCCCCCTAAGCTTAAGGCGACTTAACCGTAAAAGTCCAAACCAAGTTTTGAACGCCGCACCGTTAAATATACCAAGCCTTGGGAATCTCCGCCTGCGGCAACGGCGCAACGGCAAGCACCCGCTCCAGGCCGTCTTTATCGACAATCGCAACCTCCACCTGCGCGGCCTCGCGTCCCTGGCCGAAACGCGCCGTGATGCGTGCAGCCAGGAATAAATCTTCAGCCGATGGCTCGCCGTCCAATAACACCAAAGGCCCGTTATGACTTACCGAAAGCAGGCTGATAAAGTCTTTTTGGTAACCCTGTAAAAACCGCCCCTCGCCCTCCTCCCTCGCGACTATCAGCTTAAAATTGGCGGCGGGCCTGATGTGCCGGCCGACTTTTAACAACATGACATCGTCGAGTTCGTAGTCTTTGCTGCCCTGCGCCTGCCATAAATCGACCAGTTTTGCCGAATAGTTTTTATCGACCAGGAAACAGCAGCCGCCCGCGGGCTGCGAATAATCGACGAAACCATATTGTTTGGCCATCGCCATCTGCGGCTTGCGTGAACGGCCGGTGATGTCGTGCAGTTTTTCGCGGTCGACCCAGCCTTCACGTTCAGGCAAGGTAGGCGGCAGGTTTTTCGCGCATAAAGGCCTCAGCAACAAATCATCGGCACCGGATTGTTTCGCAACAATCGGCATCGTGTTTTTACGTTGCGACATCGGCCGCTGCCCTATCACTTCACCGGTAATAATGAAATCAAAGCCGTTTTCAGCCAGCCATTGTTTGGCTTTATTGACCATGAAGATCTTGCAATCCAGGCACGGATTCAAATGTGCGCCGTAACCGTGCCTGGGATTAATCAACACCTTTTTATAATCTTCGATGACATCGACGATATGCAGCTTGATGCCTAATTGCTCGGCCACCCACAACGCATTATTGCGCTTAGGTTTCGCCTTATCTTTTTCGCGTATCGCATGCGTATGCCCCTCCACGCAAAAACCGGTAAAAAAGTTAATCCCTTCAACATGAACCCCTTGTTCCATGACGGTTTTTGCAGCCAGCATGGAATCCAGTCCGCCGGAAATCAATGCCACCGCTTTTCTTTGCTTATTCATAACCCTGTTTTTTTAAAAGTTGTATAAAATATTCAACATTATACGCGGCTTTGTTTTATAACCGGGTGATAAGCTGATGCCAAGCGCTCAGTTTGGTAAACTACCTTCGACAACCACTTTCTTTTCATTATCGAGCTTGCTATGGAATTCAAAGACTACCTCAAAATCCTTGTTCAACACGATGGCTCCGACCTTTACCTGACCGTGGATGCTCCGCCGGCCGCTAAATTTCAGGGTACGCTTAAACCGATTGAAAACATTAAACTGACTAACGCCAAGCTCAAGGAAATCGCCTACAGCCTGATGGATGCCGATCAACAAAAGGCTTTTGAACACCTGCCTGAATTGAACCTGGCCATTTCGGAACCGGGAATAGGTCGGTTCAGGATCAATATATTCAGGCAACGCAACAACTTTGCCCTGGTCATCCGCAATATTAAAGTGGAAATCCCCAATGCCGATAAGCTGGGCCTGCCGCCTATCCTGAAAAAAACCATTATGGAAAAGCGCGGCCTGATCCTGTTTGTCGGCGGCACCGGTTCGGGTAAATCGACATCGCTCGCGGCGCTCATCGACTATCGCAATACCAACGCTTCCGGCCACATTATTACGATTGAAGACCCTATCGAATATATACACCCGCATAAAAAATCGCTGGTTAACCAGCGCGAAGTCGGCGTCGATACGATGAGCTATGAAGATGCGCTGAAAAATACGCTACGCCAGGCGCCGGACGTCATCCTGATCGGCGAAATCCGCAGCAGGGAAACGATGGAACACGCGCTGGCTTTTGCTGAAACCGGGCATTTATGTTTATCCACATTGCACGCCAACAACTCCAACCAAGCCCTGGACCGCATCCTCAATTTCTTCCCGGAAGAACGCCATAACCAGTTATTGCTGGATTTGTCGCTTAACCTGAAAGCCTTTATCTCGCAACGGCTGGTACCGACGATTGACGGCAAGCGCGTAGCCGCGATTGAAATCTTACTGACCTCGCAACTGGTGCGCGACCTTATATTGAAAGGCGAAGTGCAGAGCATCAAGGAGGCTATGGAGAAGTCGGAAAATATCGGCATGCAGACTTTTGACAGCCACCTGATGCGGCTTTATAAGGACGGCATTATCTCGTTGGAAGACGCCTTGCAAAACTCCGATTCCCCCAATAATCTCAAGCTGAAAATAAACTTGAGTGACGGCTTTGGCGCTTCGTCAGGAGATAGCACGCATCATCCTGCCGATAAAACCGGCGGTTTATCGTTGCAGGCGATTCAAAAAGACGACGAAGACGAAGAAGAAAAAGAAAAGGAACAAAACAAGAAAGTAAAAATAGGAGAGACCCTGGTCAACTGGTCCGATCCTAACAACCCCGGCAAAGTAATCAAGCAGTAGAGCGCCATATGGTTATTAACTGACGAATAGGTTAAGCTTTGCCCCCTACAGTTAGCTCGACTTAAGACCAATCCCTGCTCGCGCAGCCAATAGGAAGCTATCATGAATATCGCGAATACGCTTGCAAAACAGCGCCAACCTGAACCTGTTCGCTTCCGCTTCATAAACACATAAAGCGCCCGGCGATTTAAACTCAACCCACAGA
>SCST01000373.1 GCA_004299465.1 Methylovulum sp.
CGACGCTCTTCCGATCTGGGCCGCGCTGGACACGGTCAAACAATGGCGTTTTGTGCCCGCGCGCCGTGGCGAGACGTTCGAAACCGCTGGTTTTGCGCAGCTCAAGCCGTGCGACCGACCCGTCGGCATTGATCATCGCGCGCAGCAGCACTTTGCCCTGCTCGCCCTGTTCCCGTGATATAGGCGGATAGGCAGGCGCCGGGTTATCGAGATAATCGGCGTTCAAGTTCGGCGGCAGGGTCGGCAATGCTTCAGCCTTGGCATGGTCCGGCGCAGTTGCTGCGGCAGGAGCCGGGGCAAGCGATTCGGCGAGCGGGGTAGTTTGCTTCTCCTCTTTAGTTGTTTCCCGAGTTTGCGTGGCCGAAGTTGCGGCGGCCGTTGAAAGTATCGGCTTGCGTTTTATCGCCACTTGCTTGCTCACTTTGGGTTTGGGTTTAATCAGCGGTTTTTTTGCCTCACTGCGTTTTTCCGCTCCGGGTTTAGGCGCTTCGACATGAGGCTGCGGCGCGGCAATCCATTCAACCCTGATGGGTTTAGGCGGCGTTTTCACAGGTGCCTGTCCAGGCATGGGCGAGATGACCAGCCAGGCCAGATGGCCTGCAATCGCGATCACCACACCGATGACGGCTTCGCTGCGCCGGCAATAAGACAATGCGTTTTTCTTCACGCGTTGATGCCGCAGAGGTAATACCCATTCGCCTCCGGCAGCCTTCGACGCCTTCGACAATTCGTAAGCGCATGAAGAATCGATGAAAACCGAGGATCCTGTTTCATCACTGGAATCAAATACATATAATTGTTGCGTTGATAGTGCAGACATAAACGTGTCGTATCGTTAAAAGCCTGGCTGGCTACCTGGTCCGACGGGGCTGGGTGACTGGCTGTAGCGCGGGTGGTAAGGTCAATCTATTTCGTTAAAATCAGTTTATTGTTGCTGGTAATACGGAGACGATATTCGTCATTATTGTGCTCAATAAGGATTTCATTCTGCGCGCCGAACAGCTCGCTACTGCTGACCCTGCGTCGTTCAGGAACTGATTCCTGCTCGACAATCACGACGCTCTGGCGGTGAATGAACGGCTTGTTATTGATGTCTTTCATCGAAGCGGGCTCAAGGTTGCAATCGGCTTAGTGATACTTCGACGGAAGTTCACGGGCACCTTGCTGTTCCAATAAATAAGCGGTCACTTTTTGCCAATGCTCCAAGAGTTGCTGGTACATCTCACGACTGCTGGAAACATGTTCCAGCTCGGGATGTACGACCAGGAGGCTCAGTTGCCGCACAATAAAATGCGCTAACTTGGGACAGTGATGGCCATTAATAAATTGTGTCATCGACAGGCAAGTTGCCGCATGCAGTCTAATCAATTCGGTCCTTTCAGGAGTGGATTGTTGTTGAAGCATAAGACTCCCCAATGAGGTATCGTATTCGCTGAAAAAAATGTTTAACACACACCCGGTCAGTGTGCGTTAAACGAGGGTAGCGAGAGGTCACTTCATCGCCGAAGTAAATGATAATGATTATCATTTTGTATGGCAAGCTATTTTATTGCTTTTTTTGCAAAGCCCCCTTGACCGGGCTATTATCCAAACGCATCGGCTCTGGGCTGGCATGACGAATGTTTTATTGGATACATCCAGCCTGAAGCCGGCAGCATTAACTAAGGATGCGCAAGCGCTGCCTTGAACAACGCAAAACCTGGTCATAAACTATGCCGTCACACCCGAAAAACAAACCGAAGGATAATAATGAGTTCACTGCATATTGTTTGTCCGTACTGCCATGCCGTTAACCGGATGCCATCAGAACGTTTGCCGCAACATCCCCGCTGCGGCACCTGTAAACAGGCTTTGTTTGCAGGACGCCCATCGAAATTAACCGCAAGTAATTTTCAGCAACATCTTTCGCACAATGATATTCCGCTCGTTATCGATTTTTGGGCGCCCTGGTGCGGGCCATGCAAAATGATGGCGCCGGCTTATGAGCAGGCGACGGCTCGCTTGGAACCCTGGGTACGCTTAGCCAAAGTGAATACTGAGCAGGAACAGGAAATTGCCGAACGCTACCGTATTCGCAGCATCCCTACGCTGCTTATGTTTAAAGCCGGACAGGAAATCGCCCGTCACTCAGGGGCGATGAATGCAGCAGATATTATGAGTTGGATCAGTAGCCATATGTAACACCCTGTCAAAAAACGTAGCGCTAAGCGCACCGCTTGTCCCCCGGAAAATTGACATCCGCACAGTCCTGTTTTAGAGTTCGCCGCTGAGGATGTACTGTACATAATTACAATTAATTGGAGCGTATCACATGGCTAGACCATTAATACAATTGGCGCTGGATTCCCTGGATTTTAACCAGACGATAAGCCTGGCCGAACAAACAGCGCCTTATGTTGATATTTTCGAAATCGGCACGCCGTGTATCAAACACAACGGAATCGAACTGGTTAAGGAACTGAGAGCCAGGTTCCCCAACAAGCTGATTTTAGTCGACCTGAAAACAATGGACGCCGGCGAGTACGAAGCGACGCCGTTCTATGCGGCGGGAGCCGACATCTGCACCGTGCTGGGCGTATCCGGTTCGGCAACCATGGCCGGCGTCATCAAAGCCGCCAAGGCGTATCATGCGGAAGCACAAATCGACTTGATCAATGTGCCCGACAAACTGGCCTGTGCAAGAGAGGCCGCAGAGCTCGGCGCGAATATTATCGGCGTGCACACGGGGCTGGATGCCCAGGCGGCGGGGCAAACGCCGTTTGCCGATTTGCAGGCGATTGCGTCGTTAGGTCTGAAAGTCAGGTTATCGGTAGCCGGCGGCATCAAGCAATCGACGGTCAAGCAGGTTGTCGAATCCGGCGCCGACATCATTGTCGTCGGCGCGGCAATCTACGGCGCCGCATCGCCTGCCGACGCCGCACGCATGATACGCGATGCGGCCGACGGCAAGGTAACGCATCAGCAGATGGTCGTCGATAAGATATGGTCCATCCTTAGCGCAACGGAAGACTCGAATGCCGTAAGACTAACGCGCATGCTGGACCGCGCGTCGCGCATCTTCGTCTCCGGCGCCGGCCGTTCCGGCTTGATCTGCAAGTTCTTTGCGATGCGCCTGATGCACAGCGGTTACGATGTCAGTGTCGTCGGCGAAATTGTCACGCCGAGCATTAAACGCGGTGATTTGCTGATTATCATCTCGGGTTCCGGCGAGACTGAGCAATTGGTCGCCTTCACGAAAAAAGCCAGGGACGTAGGCGCCGATATTTTACTGATTACGGCAAAAGCGAAGTCAACGATAGGCGATATGGCGGACGGCGTGTTCCAAATGGGCACGACGGATCAATACGGCAAAGTGGTCGGCATGCCCATGGGCACCGTCTTTGAACTGTCCACGCTGTTCTTCCTGGAAGCATTGATTTCGCATATCATCCACGAAAAAGGCATTCCCGAAGAAGAAATGCGCTCACGGCACGCAAATATGGAGTAGCGGCAAAGAACGAGCGGCTATGACCGCTCGAACCTAAAACAGCGTCTTGTCCACAAAAAACACGAAAGGCACGAAAGATACGACACAGTCAGTTGTTGATGCATGACCACTCAGCTTTGAAAATTTTCGTGTTTTTTGTGATTTTCGTGGACCGTTATTTTTCTAGGTTCAATGCTCGATAGCAATTTTTAG
>SCST01000374.1 GCA_004299465.1 Methylovulum sp.
TTACAATTAAATCACTTGCGGTTTTACTTTAAATAGAGCCTGTTTTGAAAAATAAAACTTAATGGAGAAAACAATGGCAAGTATTCTTGCAGTTGACGATTCGGCATCGATGAGAAAAATGGTGACATTCACCTTAAAAAGCGCCGGATATGATGTCGAAGAAGCAGTAGACGGCGTTGATGCTTTAGTGAAAGCACAAGCCCGGCAATTTGATTGCATTATTACCGATGTCAACATGCCTAATAAGGACGGAATTACCTTAATTAAGGATTTGCGCTCGCTTACCAGCTACAAATATACCCCGATGCTGACGCTGACGACGGAATCAGGAATGGAAAAGAAAATGGAAGGCAAAGCGGCAGGTGCTACAGGATGGATTGTCAAACCTTTTGACCCTGATCAATTGCTAAAGACCTTGAAAAAAGTGTTGGGTTGAATGTCAGCCTTGTTTAATTGAATTTAAAGACGCACAGGTAAGTTTATGTCTATCGATATGTCGCAATTCCACCAGGTCTTTTTCGAAGAATGCTTCGAAGGCCTGGAAGCTATGGAATCAGGATTACTGAATCTTGATATGGGGGATATTGATTCGGAAGTCATCAATACCATTTTCAGGGGAGCGCATTCGATTAAAGGCGGTAGCGGAACCTTCGGCTTTACCGTGGTGGCTGATTTCACCCATGTCATGGAAACCCTGCTCGACGAAATGCGGGATGGACGTAGAAAAGTAACCCAGGCGGCCGTCAATGTATTGCTGGGCTCGGTTGACTGTCTCAGGGAAATGTTAACCTCAATACAGAATGAACAAGCCGTTGACGAAACCAGTGTAGCCAAACATAAGGCCGCATTGGAACAGGAACTGAACGGACTCGCAACAACAGAACCTTCGCCCTCCGTTGTCAATACCAGCACGGCGATAACTGCGGCTATTGATGATTCAGACGATAGCGAGCCGCTTGAATTGAATGAACAAGGCTGGAAAATAGCCTTCTGCCCTTATCTTGACCTGCTTAAAACAGGTAACGACCCGGTAAGGATGTTCCGAGAATTGGCTGAATTGGGCGAATTGACGGCATTAGCCAATACCCAGGATATTCCCGGCATCTTTGAGCTGGATCCCGAAGAATGTAATATATCCTGGGACCTGAAAGTCACGGGTGATATTCCCGCCGGAGAAATCAGGGAAATCTTTAACTGGGTGGAGGGAGACTGTGAACTGGACATTCAAGCGCTTGTCACTACGCCTGTTATAAAGAAAGCGGCACCGGTTACAAAGAAAGCCGAACCTGAACCTCCTGCACCTGCCGCCGTTGCCGCACCCGCCCCGATACCTGCGGAAGATCCTGCCAAACCTGAAGACATAAAAGCTAAAGAACCTGTCAAACTTGCCCAAGCCGAGCCTGAAATCAAGAATGTCGTAGCTGCATCAAGCTCCATCAGGGTGGATACTGCAAAAATTGATGCCTTGATCAATATGGTCGGTGAAGTCGTTATCACGCAATCGATGCTCGGATTGGTCGGTGAAAACTTCGCAATGGATAAGGTCGATCAACTGAAAAAGGGGCTCGCCCAATTAGAACGGCATACGCGGGATTTACAGCAAAGCGTCATGAACATCAGGATGCTGCCCATCAGCTTTGTATTCAGCCGCTTCCCTCGATTGGTGCATGACATCAGCAGCAAATTAGGCAAAAAAATTGAATTAAAACTGGTTGGGGAAAATACTGAAATCGATAAATCTGTCGTTGAACTGATTAACGACCCATTGGTTCACTTAATCAGGAACAGCCTCGATCATGGCATCGAAATGCCGGCCAGCCGCTTGGCTGCGGGAAAACCGGAAACCGGGACGATAGAACTGAAAGCCTATCATCGCGGCGGCCATATCGTGATCGAAATTATCGACGATGGTCACGGACTGGACAGGAAAAAACTGATCGCCAAAGCGATAGAAAAAGGCCTGATCGATGAAAATGCCACACTTACCGACAAACAGGCCTTTGAACTCATCTTTATGCCCGGCTTTTCGACTGCCGAAAAATTGACTGATATTTCCGGCCGCGGCGTGGGTATGGATGTGGTCAGAAGAAATATCGAAGCCTTGGGCGGCAATATCGAAATAAGCTCGGAAGTCGGCAAAGGGACCACCATTGCCATTCATTTGCCGCTGACACTGGCAATTCTTGATGGTCAATCCGTCGCTGTAGGTGACGAAACCTACATCGTACCGCTGGTTTCTATTATCGAGTCCATTAACATCACTGAAAAAATGCTCAACAAAGTTGCCGGCAAAGGCGAGACCTTTCGCTTACGCAACCAATATATCCCTATCATCAGGATGCATAAAATCTTTAACGTGCAATCCCGGAATGCATCAAAAATGGCCGAAGGCGTTATTGTGGTCGTAGAAGGCCAGGGCGTTTTATGCGGCCTGTTCGTTGACGATTTATTAGGTCAACAGCAAGTTGTCATTAAATCACTGGAAGCAAATTATCGCCGGGTGGAAGGTGTTTCAGGAGCGACCATCCTGGGTGACGGCTCGGTTGCACTGATTCTTGATGTGCCGGGACTGGTGCGTTTCTCAAGCCGCTGAGCGCTTACTCAACCAACGCTTACTCAACCAACATCATACAGCCAGTATCATGAACGAAAATAGTGCGCAGGAACCTGAAAATAAAGACCGTGACCAGGATCACTACAGCAAAAAACTCGATAATGCCGTGCAGTACCTGAGTTTTACCCTGGGCAGGGAAGAATACGGCGTCGATATTCTAAGGGTCCAGGAAATACGCAGTTGGGAACCGGTATCGAGAATACCCAATGTGCCGCCCTATGAAAAAGGTGTGGTCAATTTGCGCGGCTCTATCGTGCCGATTATTGATTTGCGGGAACGATTCAAGCTTAAGAATGCTGACTATACCTTGTTAACCGTCGTTGTCGTCTTACAAACCGGCGACAGTAAAAAGCCGCGAACCATGGGTGTTGTCGTCGATTCGGTTTCGGATGTCATCAGTGTCGACAAAACCAAGATACAAAATGCCCCGGATTTCGGCACAAAGATCAGCAATGAATTTATTAATGGCCTGGTATCCGTCAATGAGCGCATGGTCATGTTGCTTGACGTAGATAAGCTATTGAAACTAGAGGACTTTGACCAGAATGAAAACTAATGTCCCTAGAAATCATATCATCAAGTGCCATCCGTTGGTTAG
The DNA here is from genome assembly GCA_004299465.1 of Methylovulum sp. Taxonomy (GTDB): domain Bacteria; phylum Pseudomonadota; class Gammaproteobacteria; order Methylococcales; family Methylomonadaceae; genus Methylovulum. Next base: position 3,213 of record SCST01000374.1, read on the forward strand.
CAGAGTGGAATTAAAATGAAAATAAATATGCCTGTAACTGATAAAGAAGTCCTGATGCCCAAAAATACGTTTTTGGTTACAAGGGCCGATTTGGACGGAATTATCACCTACGCAAATGATGCCTTTATCGAAACCTGCGGTTTTAGCCGTGAAGAACTTGTCGGCTCAAATCACAATATACTTCGCCATCCTGATGTGCCCGAAGCGTTCTACAAGGACTTATGGGACACCTTGAAAAAAGGCAGGCCCTGGCAGAGCGTGCTGAAAAACCGGGCTAAAAACGGTGATTATTACTGGGCGGAAATGAATGTCACGCCGGTTTACACTAACGGCAAAGTGCATGAATACCTCGCCGTCCGCTATCCCGCCAACCGGGAAAAAGTGGAAAAAGCGACGCAATTATACAAACAGCTTAATGCCAATACGGCAAAAATGCACCCTACCGGATGGACTGCAAAAATCAAGCAGATCGGGGAAATGGCTATCTGGAAAAAAGGCGCATTGGTATTGGCAGGTTTTTTATTGCCCAATTTCTTTCTGCTGTATCAATTAGTTTCCGCACAAAATTACACGGCATCGGCACTGGTGGCATTATCGGTAGTCATCGCCACAGCAATCGCCGTTAATTTATATAATTTTATTAATAACGGCCTGGAAGCTTTAATCGTTATCCTTTACCGTTTCTTGAACGACAATTTCAAGATAACTGTCGATTTGGACCGGAATGACCAGATCGGCGATTGCTTTCGCGCCTTGTTTACCGTAGGTGTCAAATTTAACGCGGATGTCGCCTATGGTCATGAAAATGAATTACACCTGCGGGAAAAAGACAGGATAAACAGGGACTTTGTCAGCCAGGTTGAAGCCATCAGCAAATCGCAACCGGTTATTCAGTTCAATATGGATGGAACCATTATCACCGCTAATGACTTATTTCTCGATACCATGGGATACAGCCTGGATGAGATCAAGGGCCGGCACCATCGCCTGCTCGTTGAACCCAGCTTTGCGCAAAGCGCTGAATACCGACATTTATGGGAAAAACTGAACCGGGGCGAGCCTGATACGGGCGAATACAAACGTATCGGTAAAAACGGCAAAGTTGTTTATTTGCGCGCCTCGTATAACCCTATCCTGGATATCAACGGCAAGCTGTATAAAGTGGTCAAATATGCATCCGATGTTACCAAAGAAACCGTAGCCAACCAGACCCTGGAGCGGGTTTTTGCCGATATTGGCATCATCATGAGAAATCTCGCGAACGGTGATTTAACCAAGACTATTACCAACCACTATGACGGCATTTACGGCGAATGTACGGATAATATCAACGAAGCGGTCGCAAAATTCAGCGAAGTATTCATCCAGATCAGGGATGCGGCCGATTTTATAGACAGCTCGTCGCAGGAAATTTCGGCAGGCAATAACAATCTTTCGCACCGGGCCGAACAACAGGCGGCCAATTTGGAAGAAACGGCAGCCAGCATGGAAGAACTGACGAGCATCGTAAAAAATACGGCGGTTAACGCCAATGAGGCCAGCCAGGTCGTTAATTCCGCAAAGAACCTCGCGGTAAAAGGTGGCGATGTCGTCAAATCAGCCATCGCCGCCATGCAGGAAATCAATGAAAGCAGCAATAAGATTGCTGAAATTATCTCCGTTATTGACGAAATCGCCTTCCAAACCAACCTGTTGGCACTGAATGCGTCGGTAGAAGCGGCTAGAGCGGGTGAGCAAGGCCGCGGATTCTCGGTTGTCGCATCGGAAGTGCGCAATCTGGCGCAACGTAGCGCCGCTGCCGCAAAGCAAAGCAGTGAATTGATACAAAACAGCGTACAAAAAGTCCGCACGGGCACCGAGTTTGTCAACGAAACAGGCGTCGCACTGAATGAAATTGTCGGCAGTGTCGGCAAAGCCAGCGAGATCGTTGCGCAAATTGCATCCGCGAGTTCTGAACAAACTGCCGGTATTGAGCAGGTTAACCTGGCGGTGGGGCAACTGGATGAGATCACGCAGCAAAATGCCGCCCTGGCAGAGCAGGCCTCCGCTGCGAGCGAGTCGATGAGTGAGCAGTCCGGCAATATGATACATTTGCTCAACTTCTTCAAAGTCGCGACGAAAAAAGCGGTCCGCGGCAAAACATCGACCGCTAAGCCATCGACTGCTAAAGTTCAAACTGCGCCAATGCCAATAAAGCAAGCGGCATTAAAAGCGCCAGTGTCGGCCAAGTCATCGGCCGATGATGATGAATGGGAAGAATTTTGATGATAACACTGCACTATAAATCTGCGGAGTGCTATAAATATGACGACTGATGCGCAAACCAAAAATAATCAGATAGACCAGAGTCAGATAGAGCAATTTCTTACCTTTCAACTCGCCGGCGAAGCCTATGGCGTGGATATTTTAAAAGTACAGGAAATAAGAGGCTGGGAAGCCGTGCGCATCATCCCTAATACACCGGCCTTTATTAAAGGTGTTTTAAACTTGCGCGGTTCGGTCGTGCCGATAGTCGATTTACGGGAACGGTTTTCGCTCGCGCATAGCGATTACAATCAAAAAACCGTTGTTATCGTGCTCTGTGTTAAACACCGTGACAGCACATTTGTCATGGGCATCGTCGCGGATGCCGTATCCGATGTACTGGATATAAGACTGGATGAAATAAAGAGAGCGCCTAATTTTGGTACAAAAATTGACACTCGCTATATGCGCGGCATGCATGTTTATAAGAAAAACATGATCATGTTGTTGGACGTTGACAAATTACTCAACCCTGATGAGCTTGAGAGTCTTGATAACCTGGAGTAAACGGTGAGAGTTGTCGCGATCGTAAACCAGAAAGGCGGTGTTGGTAAAACGACGACTTCGGCAAACTTATGCCATGCCATTGCCGAATCAGGAAAAAAAGTGACGGTAATCGACCTTGACCCCCAGGGCCATCTGGCGGTTTCCCTGGGCATTCGCCTGCAGCGGCACAGCGGCATCGATGAAGCGATGATGGGAGAAAAAACCATTCAGCAACAAGCTATCCCAGTCAGGAATAACCTGCAATTGGTTACCTCGGGTTCGAGACTCCGGGAGATTGAACAATTAACCGGAAAGGGTGTTCATCGCGGTGATTTATTAAAAAATGCCTTACAAGAAGGGCTTGAGGACCAGGATTTTGTTTTCATTGATTGCCCACCGTCATCGGGATTGCTGGTGGTTAACGCATTGTTCGCAACCGATGAGCTATTGATTCCGATGACCAGTGATTTTCTTGCCTTACAAGGGCTGTCTCATTTAATGGGTACTGTCAAAAAATTTGAAAAGGTATTGAAGAAGCAATACAAATCATGGCTGGTCATATCGCGATATACACCCAACAGAAAAATATCGAAACAAGTGCTGAATGTCCTGCTGTCACATTTCCCTGAGCAAATATTAGCGACAGTTATTAGAGAAACAACGTTGTTGGCGGAATGTCCGAGTTTTGGTCAAACCATTTTAGAATATAGTCCGGGAAGTCGTTCAGCAAAGGAGTTTCGTAAGCTTGCAAATGATTTTATGGAAGGCAGGGTGATGTATGGCAAAAAATGATGATACAGGAAATGATAGCAACAGCTTAATCGGATACGATCCTTTAGCCTGGATGGACCAGGAATCCGAAGATTATGCAGCGGCCAGCGAAATTTTGGCCGAGGATGAAATAGCAGCGCTGCAGCAGGCCGGTGGAATTATCAATGAGGATAGCTTAAGTACCGATGATTCCGGCCAAGACCAGCAAGACAGTGATGGCAATGACGACACCGATGATAGCCGGAGCCCGGTCCATTTAGACGCCACGTTAAGCATCCAGAATGTAGCAACGTTACACGAAAAGCTTAAGAAAGTGCTGAGCGCAAATAATCTTATCGAAATAAATGCATCAGACGTCGCATCGATAGATACGGCAAGTTTGCAGTTGCTGGTCGCGCTGAAAAAAGACGCCGTTAGACTGCAAAAAACTGTCATTTTTGACTCACCTTCACCTCGGTTTATTGAATCTGCCAAGTTACTAGGTCTATTAGGGATACTTGATGTTTAGGTCCCTCAGGCTTTACCCTAAAAGGCATAAAAGCGTGAACGCTTGTGCCCTTTATGCCCCAGAGGATGCGGAAGGCGTAAACCGGTATTTTCGACTTCGCAGTGTTCGGCTAGGCTTTAGTCCAACCCAAGCTAATACCTCATCGTTATACACAAGTGTCTGGGACTTGTTGTGTATAACGATGAGAGCTAATACTGGGGACATAGTCTGATATATGGCAGTGCAAGAAAAAGAGCGTGAATTTAAATTCACTTTCGATGACTTCAATTTTTTGAGGAAATTATCCAATCAATATTCCGGCATCCAGGTTTCTGATGAACGTTTTGATATGTTTTACTCCAGGTTGTCAAAGCGGCTAAGAAAGCTTGGATTGAGTAATTTCAAGGAGTACTGCCAGTATCTGAACGAACATCCAGACCAAGAGTTTACCGAATTTATTAATGCCATCACTACCAATTTAACTGCATTTTTCAGGGAAAACCACCATTTCGATTATCTTCGTGATGTCGTTATTCCGGAATTGCTGATTCGGAACAAAAGCACGCAAAGAATCAGGGCATGGTCTGCCGGCTGCTCTACCGGCGAAGAACCTTATTCCATAGCGATCACTTTACTGGAAAATGTACCGGCGAATTGGGACATCAAAATTTTAGCAACCGATCTCGATACGGCCGTCTTACGAGCAGCCGAGGAGGGTGTTTACGCGGAAGAACGTGTGAACGGCATCCCTGAAGAGAGGCTGAAACGATGGTTTATGCGCGGCAGGTCTTCTCAGCACGGACAGGTAAAAATTAATCCCCAATTACAAAAAATCATCAGCTTCAAACAATTGAACCTGATGCAAGAGTGGCCTATGAAAGGGCATTTTGATTTTATTTTTTGCCGTAATGTACTGATTTACTTCGATCGTGAAACTAAAATAATGCTCGCTAAAAGATACGCTCAAATACTGGCGGACAGGTCATGGTTATTTATCGGGCATTCAGAATCATTAAACCAACTTTCAACCGAACTCGAACTGGTAGCCTGTACCAGTTACAGGAAAAACAAGTAACCTATAATGAGTAATAAGGATAACATCGGCCATCCCTCTATTGCCGGTTTCGAACAAATAAACCGCTATATGGATAATGACCACGGCATTATTGCAGCGAAGATTTTGCCTGGTGAATATTATGTCACCAAGGAAAATGAATTGATTACCACCGTCTTAGGCTCCTGTATATCGGCTTGCATACGCGACAAGGAATCGGGCATAGGCGGCATGAACCATTTTATGCTGCCGGTCACGACATCCGACAAATTGAAAAAAGGCAATGAAGCGGTTGTCGGTAATGCTACCCGGTACGGCAATTATGCGATGGAACATTTAATTAATACGATATTAAGCAATGGTGGAAAAAGAAAGAACCTCGAAGTCAAAGTGTTTGGCGGCGGCAAAATAATCCCCACGCTAACCGACATCGGGATTAAAAACATTGAATTTGTCCTGGATTATATCGACACGGAAGGATTGCTTTTATTATCCAAGGACTTGGGTGACATCTACCCCAGAAAAATTATTTATTTTCCCCAGACCGGAAAAGTCGGGATGAAAAAAATACAGGATCTGCATAACACGACCATTGTACAAAGAGAGTGCCAATATTTTGATAACATCAAGAATGCACCTGTTGCC
>SCST01000375.1 GCA_004299465.1 Methylovulum sp.
GGCGTGAAGTCTCGTTACCCTCCGGCGGCTCTATCGTCATTGACCATACCGAAGCGCTGACCTCAATCGACATCAACTCGGCGCGCGCCACCAAAGGCAGCGACATTGAAGAAACCGCCCTTAATACCAACCTGGAAGCGGTCGATGAAATTGCCCGCCAACTCCGGTTACGCGACTTGGGCGGCCTGTTTGTCATCGACTTCATCGATATGATGTCCAACAAAAACCAGCGCAGTGTTGAAAATCATTTGCGCGATGCGCTTAAACTGGATAGGGCGCGTATCCAGACCAGTAAAATATCGCGTTTCGGCTTACTGGAAATGTCCAGGCAAAGAATGCGGCCTTCTCTAGGCGATTCCACGCAAATTACCTGTCCTCGCTGCAAAGGCCAGGGGACGATTCGTAACGTGGAATCTGTCGCCCTTTCGGTGCTTCGCCTTATTGAAGAAGAAGCCATGAAGAAAGGCACGGATAAAGTCATCGCCCATTTGCCGATTGAATGTGCGACATTCCTGTTAAATGAAAAGCGCAGCGCTATTGAACAAATTGAAAACAGGTTGAAGGTGGGTATCGTTATCCTGCCGAGCAAGCATCTGGAAACGCCTGCTTACGATATAGACCGCATCAAGGAAAAGGACGCGAGTGATGAAAAAGCCAGTTATTTGCAGATCAAGGCGGAAGATATTACCGTTCCTGAATTTGCGCAACAGCTAAAACCGAAACTCGACAGGCCTGCTATTAAGGAGTTTTTGCCCGATAGGCCAGAGCCGATACAAAATAAAAATGAAGCCGCCAACCTGATCAGACGCTTCTGGCACAAGCTGGTCAGCACCATATCCATAGCCGAGCCTGAGGTTAAAGACGCTGCAATCCCGGTTGTCGATACGGAAATCAAACCCGGCACTGAAACTTCACCGAACAAGAGCAAAAGCTATTCGAGCAGAAAGCGCAACAACAATCGTAATAAAGGTTACGGGCGCGAGCGTGAGCAAACCCAAACGCCTGAGCCTGAACAAAACCAGGAATCTCCGCGTCAGCCCCGGCATCCGCGAGGTCCAGGCCGCAACGTAAGGCCCAATCTGCCGCCCGTGGTTTCAGAGGCAAAAATTGAACCTGTAAAAAGCGAGCCTGTTGCTGAAGGGGAATTGATACCTGAAATTATCACAGCAACTGAAGAGCAGGACAGGCCGCCGGTTAAGAGAAATAATTCAAGAAGAGGCCCTAACCGCAGGAGACCGCGAAACCCTAATTACAAAAAAGCCGACACTGACAATGAGAGTAACGGCGGCGATGATGCTGAAGTAACTACAGACAGCGAACAACAAACGGCGCAGCCAGACTTTTATAAGGGTGATCTTGCCGAGAGGGTAGAAAAATTTGACCGTATCGAAGAATCCGGCAGCGAGGTTGAGAAAACGGGAGAACGTGAGCGGACTGAATTTCAGGGTAATGAGTTTGTTGAAAAAATAGAGAAATTTGAAACATCCCAGCCTCAAACCAGCAATTTTGTTGAAACAGTAAAAAAAGTTGAGGCGAGTGAAGAGGGTCCCGTCGAAAAAACACCCATAATTGAGCAAGCGGCCCCTCAGTCCGGTGCCGGCTATGACATCGACAGCAGTAATCCGGTATCAGCAATGCCGTCAGCAGTTTCGGCGACAGGGGCAGAGTCTGTAAAACAGGATTCAGAAGCCGTTTGAACGAATTTTCTGTGTGGACAAGTGAGCAGTCCCGGTAATTTAAAGCGACTAAAATTGTGAAAGGATATTGTGCGGATATAGAGTGCTACCTTATCCACCGGGTATTGTGCCGCATCAAATCGGCTAAGCGATTTGCATAGAGAGGCGGTTCGGCGTAATCGTGACGAGCCGTGTTGAAAAGGGCAGGGCAACCCTTTTCAACACTTAGGCAAGCGTGCGAGCCGGGTTGCGCTAAGGCCTGGCCAATATCGAGAGCGTTACTAAGGACAGAGATGATGGCAGGGATACGCTTTGTATAAATAGTGCGTGCGACAAGGTCTCAAATAAATGAATAATTTTTAGCATCAGGAAAAAAGGCTACTATACTCTTTTTAGCAGGTACGTTTTGTGATTGCTGAATAGAAGCGAGGCTGGGATTACGCTATGGGTCGCATTAATGATCACGTTTTTTAAGGTAGGTTATGAGCTGGTTTAATCATAAGCAGAGTGCTGTTCTCAGTATTGACATCAGTACCGCGGCTGTCAAATTACTGGAATTAAGCAGGCAGGGCGCCCGTTATCGGGTAGAGAGCTATGCGGTAGCGCCTTTGCCGAAAGATGCCGTTATCGATAAAAATATCACTAATGTCAATATGATAGCCGATAGCATAAAGGTTGCGTTAAAGCAATCCGGGTCAAAACTGAAACAGGCGACTGTTGCGGTTGCAGGTTCAGCCGTCATGACCAAAATCATAACGATGGACGCTTCATTAACAGAAGATGAGATGGAAGAGCAGATCATGATCGAAGCGGATCAGTATGTGCCTTACTCGCTCGATGAAGTTAATTTCGATTTTGAAGTGCAGCGCGTCAATGAAAATAACCCTGAAATGGTTGATGTCTTACTCGCCGCATCGAGAAAAGAGAATGTTGATAATCGCGTTGAAGCCTTATCAAAGGCAGGTTTGATAGCCCAGATTGTCGATGTGGAGGCATTCGCGATGGAAAATGCCTTTTCATTGCTCGCCAACCAATTTGTCGATTCAATGGAAGGCCAGACTGTCGCCATTGTTGATATGGGCGCCACTATGACAACCTTGAATGTGTTGGCCGATGGGCGTAGCGTCTACACCCGTGAGCAGGGCTTTGGCGGTAAACAGTTAACTGAAGAAATTCAGCGCCGATACGGGCTTTCATACGAAGAGGCCGGGTTGGCAAAAAGACATGGAGGCTTGCCTGACAATTATACGGCCGATGTACTTGATCCTTTTAAAAGGGCAATGGTTCAGCAAATTCAACGGTCGTTACAGTTCTTTGTTTCCTCCAGCGCCAACCGGGGCATTGACAGGATTATCCTGGCCGGCGGCTGTGCATCGATACCGGGTGTCGATCAACTGGTTGAAAAAAACTTAGGCGTACCGGTTTATATTGCCAACCCCTTCGTCAATATGACCTTATCCCATAAAGTAAAGCCTCAGGCTTTGAGTAGTGACGCGCCGGCGATGATGATTGCTTGCGGCTTGGCATTGAGGAGTTTTGACTAATGGCGAAAATCAATTTACTCCCGTGGCGAGAAGAGCTACGCAAGAAAAAGAAAAAAGATTTTTTAAATACCATCGCATTATCCGCATTGGTCGCCGTTATTATTCTCGCGTTGATTCATACTTATATTGAAGGTTTAAAATCCTATCAGGAACAACGGAATAAATTATTGCAAAATGAAATTGCATTACTGGATCAAAAAATTGTAGCTATTAACAGCATTGAAGAGAAAAAACGCAAATTGCTGGCTAAAATTGATCTTATCCAAAAGTTGCAGGAAAGCCGTCCTGAAATTGTCCATTTATTTGATGAAATTCCTAAAGTGACCCCCGATGGCGTTTATCTTAAAAAATTCACCCAGGTCGGTGAAGATTTGACATTTGAAGGCAAGTCCCAGTCAAATGCGCGCGTTTCCGCTTTTATGAGGGCCATAGAAGCGTCCCAATGGTTGCAAATGCCGAAACTCGATGTGATTAAGTCACCCGATAAAAACAAAAACAATGCGGAAGAATCCAGTGACTTTACCTTACGGGCAAAACAAGGTAATAGCAACAGCCAAGCCGGTAATGGGGGCAAACCATGAATCTGTCGGAAGTTAATTGGGATTTTAATGCGGCAGGAACCTGGCCACCACCCGTTAAAGCCGCAGCCGTTTTTTTAGCGGCTGCGTTGATTCTTGGCTTGGGGATTTATTTTGATACGGTTGAGCAATTAAAGGCGCTGGAAAGTTCGGAGCAAAAAGAGCAGGAATTAAAGCGTTCATTTGAAACTAAACAGAAGAAAGCCGTTAATCTTGAGGATTATCAAGACCAGTTGACGCAAATTGAAGCAGAACTGTATGAAATGATCCGGCAAATGCCGACCAAAGAAGAAGTAGCAAGCCTGTTGACGGACATATCCCAGACGGGTTTAGCCAGTGGACTGGAATTTCGCTTGTTTAAACCCAGTCCGGCCATTCGTAAAGATTTTTACTCGGAATTACCTATCAGCATTGAAGTGGTAGGAAAATACGAGGAACTGGGGCTGTTTGTTAGTGGTTTGGCGGCGTTGCCCAGAATTGTCACCGTGCATGATGTCAGCATTGTTCCGCAAGACAAGGCAGATAAAGGGAATAAAGATAAAAATATCAAGACGGGGGCGATGGTCATGAAAACAACGGTAAAAACCTATAACGAAAGTACGGAAGTCGCTCCGGAAAAAGCCGATACCAAAAAAGGCAAAAAGGCGAAGGGGAAAAAATAATGGGGCGCGATCACGATCACTTATATAAATTGGCATATGAATTGGCGTCATTGATAAATTGCAGGAAAGCCGGATTACGGCTAAGTTACATTATCGGCATAATGCTGCTGGCAGGTTGCGGCAATGATAATTTTTCAGATTTAACTCAATATATATCCATTGTTAAAGCCCGGCCTAAAGGCGCAATTGAAAAGTTGCCGGAAATTAAGACGATAGAGCCCTTTATCTTTAAGCCGGAGGCCTTGCGCGATCCATTTAAGCCGTTGGAGCAGCCGGAACAGGTTGAAAATACAGGCACCGAAACAGGTAACGGATTAAAGCCTGATTTCACTCGTCGTAAGGAAGAATTGGAGGCCTTCCCGCTGGATGGATTAAAAATGGTGGGTACTGTCGATATGAAGTCGAAGTTGTGGGGATTGGTAAAGGCAAGTGACAATACGGTTCATCGTGTCCAGGTCGGCAATTATCTAGGTAAAAACTTCGGGAAAATTATACGCATCAGCATTGATAAAATTGAATTAATGGAAATACTGCCTGATAAACCGGGGACATGGCGTGAGCAACAAACTTCATTAGCGTTGACAGAGTGATTTTGAGGATAAAGAATGAATAATAAACAAGGCGGCATTACGTTAAATAAAATGGCGTTAAATAAAATGGGGCGTGTGTGCATTGGTTTGTGCTTATTTCTATTTATGCTCCATGGTGCCTCAGTCAAAGCTAGCGGTTTAGCCATTTCCGGGCTGGATGTTGCAACACTGGCAGGAGGCAAGTTGCAGATACAGTTGGAGATGACGGGCGCGGCGGTTGCGCCGAAAGTATTTCATACCGATAATCCCGCACGTATCGCACTGGATTTTCTTGGTGTAAAAAATGCGTTGGGCAAAAAAATGTATCCCATCAACCAGGGTGTTGCCAGTAATGTTTATGTAGCGGAAGCCGCCGATAGAGTGCGCATCGTTGTCAACCTGCTCGAATCCGCTCCATTCGAAACCAAGGTGGCAGGCAATAAAGTATTGCTGACATTAACCCGTGCTAATACCTTAGCCCCGTCCGCGTTTAATCCCGTTGTTAAAAAGCCGCCGATGCCTGTTGCAATACCGACAGCTTCGGCGATCACCACGTTAATGCCGCAACAGGCCATCAGTGGGTTCGATTTCAAACGCGGAGAAAAAGGTGAAGGGCGTATATTGATTTCATTGGCAAATCCCAATACGGTTGTTAACAGCAAAGAAGAAGGCGGAAAAGTTGTGGTCAGCTTCCTGAATACCCGATTGTCCGGCAATCTGGCTAAGCGCCTGGATGTTTCCGAATTTGCAACGCCTGTTAAATTCATTGACACGGTTTCGTCCAATCAGGGGACTAAAATTACCGTGACGATGCAAAACAGTTTTTACGATTATTCCTTATTTCAAACCGAGGGTTTATTAACCGTTGAGTTCAGGCCTTTAACCAGCGGGGAAAAGGAAGCGCTGGAAAGGACGCGAGTCAAATATACCGGGGACAGATTGTCGTTAAACTTTCAGGAAATTGATATACGTAGCGTTATTGCCATTTTGGCGGAATTCACCGGCTTGAATGTCGTCGCCGGTGATGACGTGACCGGCAGTATTACGTTAAAGCTTGATGACGTGCCTTGGGATGAAGCGTTGGATTTTGTCATGATGACCAAAGGACTGGAAAAATATGAAACCGGCAATGTCACGTTAATAGCCCCGGTCGGAAAAATCAAGGAATACAAGGAAAAGCAGAAAGAGACCGAGCTTGTTGTCGAACAATTGGATCCGCTGATTACCGAATATATCCAGATCAATTATGCCAAAGCTGAAAACTTCAGGAATTTGTTATACGGAAGAGATACCGGCGCTTTTGGCAGCTGCGGCGTGAGGACGAATAGAACAACGGCTTCAACAGGTGGACAGCAAAGCAACCAAAACACAAGCCAAACACAGAGTCAAAGCCAAGGCGCGTCTGGGCAAAGCGGTACAGGCACGGCTAATGAAATGTTTAAATTACTGTCCAGCCGGGGTTCTGCCGTAGTCGATGCAAGAACGAACACCTTGATCGTCCGCGAGACGGCTAAGCGTTTGGAAGATGTCAAAAAAATGATAAGCAGGCTTGATGTGACCGTGCGGCAAGTGATGATCGAATCAAGAGTCGTCATTGCGACCAATACGTTTGCGAAAGAACTAGGCGTCAAATTTGGCGTCACTAAGCAAGCCGATGTTGGGGATAACACAGCCTTTGCCCTAGGCGGGCGGGGGACTAAGGCTTTCGCCAATGCACAGCCGGATAGCAGCGGTAACATTGGCACCATTACCGATCAACTGGTTGATCTTGGCACAACAGCCACTCCTTACGGTGCATTGGGCATGACGCTGGCAAGAGGCGCGGATTATGTATTGAATCTTGAACTTTCAGCGTTGCAGGATCAGGGGCTCGGGGAAATTATATCCAATCCCAGGGTAATGACGACCGACCGCTGCCAAGCTAGCATAAAACAAGGGGTGCAGATTCCTTACCAAACATCAAGCGGGAATTTGGGCACCAACATTCAATTCGTTGACGCGGTTTTGCAATTGGACGTCACGCCGCAAGTAACGCCCAGCGGTAGTATCATCATGGACCTGTACATATCAAAGGATGCTGTTGGCGCAGTAACCAATGGTATCCCAAGCATTGACACGAAGAATGTCAGGACCAATGTGCGGGTCAATGATGGTGAAACAATTGTACTGGGTGGTGTTTATGAAGGGACAAGCAGGAGTGACGTCAATAAAGTGCCTTTCTTTGCGGATTTGCCTGGCATAGGCTTTTTGTTCAAACGGACGCTTAACCAGGATGATAAAACTGAATTGCTGATTTTTGTCACGCCCAAGGTCATGAAAGATACTGTCGAAAATAATTGACCGCTTCTACTGACAGCAAAAAGGGGGCATAATGCCCCCTTTTTTAATATATTCATTTTGATAACCTGAATCGTGCTGCAGCCGATCAGGCAACTGAATTCACTGTTAACGAAGCTATTATTGGAAATGGTATCCTGCCGGGCAGGGCTGTTGAGTTTTAATAATTCCCGTTGCGGGAAAGACCTGCAAGGTATTTTGATGACAAGATCAGAGAATATATATTTAGTCGGCCTTATGGGGGCAGGAAAAACAACGATAGGCCGACAATTGGCAAGAGCGCTTAAACTGCCTTTTTATGACAGCGACAAGGCGATAGAGGAAAGAACAGGTGTGGACATCCCGACTATTTTTGAGTTTGAAGGCGAAGAAGGATTCAGGGATCGTGAACAGAAAATGATACAGCAATTGACGCTTATGAGCGGTATCGTGCTGGCGACCGGCGGCGGAGCCATCTTACGTGAAGAAAATCGTAAGCTTTTAAAAAATAATGGTTTTATTGTGTACTTGCAATGTTCTGTGGAAAGGATACTGGAGCGCACACGTAGGGACACACAAAGGCCTCTACTGAAGGCGGAAAACCCAAGGGAGCGCATAGAAAGCCTGTTTGCGCAACGCGAGCCGCTTTATCTGTCTTGTGCGGACTATAAAATCGATACCGGCATCATGCAGAGTAAAGAGGTTGTTGATCATATTCTCGAAGAATACCGGGCAGTGAATCGTTAACATCAATGAAAACTTTACTTGTAGCATTAGGTAAGCGTAGTTACCCCATCTATATAGGTTCCGGTTTGCTGAGCCGGCCTGAACTGTTTAAAAAACATATCAAATCCAGACAGGTTATCGTAATCACCAATACCACGATTGCGCCGATATACCTAGATACTGTTTTAAAAAACCTTGACGATTACGTTATTGAATACCTGGTATTGCCGGACGGCGAGCAATACAAAACCCTGGACTCCGTAACACAAATTTTTGATAAATTACTGGCCTGTAAATTTAGCCGCAATGCTACATTGATTGCATTAGGCGGCGGTGTTATCGGTGATATGGGTGGTTTTGCCGCAGCCTGCTACCAGCGCGGCATCGCTTTTTTGCAAATACCGACGACTTTGCTGGCCCAGGTCGACTCATCGGTAGGGGGAAAAACAGGTGTCAACCATCCCTTGGGTAAAAACATGATTGGTGCTTTTTACCAACCGCAATGCGTTATTGCTGACGCGGATGTCCTGGATACGCTGGATGAACGGCAATTATCAGCAGGTTTGGCAGAGGTCATTAAATACGGCTTGATCAGGGATGCCGGTTTTTTTAACTGGTTGGAACAGAATATTGATCTATTATTGGCCAGGGATAAATCCGCCCTGGCTTATGCTATTGAGCATTCCTGTAAAAATAAAGCCGAAATTGTTGCCGAAGACGAGACTGAAACGGGTGTCCGCGCGACATTAAATCTCGGACATACCTTTGGTCATGCTATTGAAACAGGTGTGGGCTATGGCGAATACCTGCATGGTGAGGCGGTTGCGATAGGTACGTGTCTTGCCGCCGATCTTTCCAGGAGACACGCTTGGTTAACAGATGTGGATGTAGAACGTATTATTGCCCTGTTCAAACATAGTCGGTTACCGGTAGTTCCGCCGGCACAACTCGATGCAGGCAGGTTTTTAGAATTAATGGCTGTCGATAAAAAAAATATTGACGGTAAGATTCGCTTGATTTTATTAAAAAAAATAGGCTTGGCAACATTGCCTGTCGATGTTGACCGGGAACGCCTGGAGCTGACGCTGAAAACCTATGGTAGAAAATGATACTTTTACCTACTCGATGAGAAAATCGGCAAACACCCAAGCCCATGCAGCCGACTATTCCCTGATAACGC
>SCST01000376.1 GCA_004299465.1 Methylovulum sp.
CGTACATCTTTGGTAATAAAATCCATTGCAAAGCGGCCGTTTTCCTGCAATCTGGATAGCCCTTCCTGCATTCTGTAGGTTTGTTTGGTGCTAATAAAAATCTGTATTACCCCGCCGATCAGGAATACCCCGAGCAGCATGGCAATCAGGATTTCTATCAGGGTCATGCCGGTTTGACAGGGTTTATTGTTCATAACTGAAAGCTCGTTTGAAAGCTGGGATTATTGCTGTCGTCGCCATCCCGGTCGTCATCCCAGGTGATAGTAATGGTAAACACACCGGAGGCGACGGCTATGGCGCCCACGCCGCTGGGCAGAGTGGACGTGATGGCGCTATTCCACTCAAAGAGATCATTTTCCGCCATGTTTGCCGGACTGCAACCGGGTGTGGTCAGGCAATTCGGTTTTGCTTGGGCATTGCCCAGCGGGAGAATGGCGGTATAGGTAGCCATTGCAGCGACATTGGCGCGCATTCTGTCCGCCAGGTCGTAAGCGAATTGCGTAGCCTGGCTGCGATTGTAAGCGCTCTGGTTACTTCCAAGACTGGTTGCTTGCAAGCCCGCCAGTCCGAGCAAGCCGACCGCGAGGACCAGCATGGCTATCAGGACTTCAACTAGGGTAAATCCGGTGTTTTTATTCATAGTGTGATAAATTACGGGCAATTTCCCGGCGTTGCATTGACCATTGCCCGACCGGTTGTGCTTATGATAATTCTCCGCTGCGGCATTGTCGCGCCCGAACTGCTGCATAATGTAAACGTATCATTAGCTAAACCACCGTTACATGCGGGGCCGGAACCTCTGCTTACGCCATTAGCCCTATAGGCAACCCAGCAGGTGTAATTGCCGCCGGTACGAAGGGTGTAGCCATTGGGTAAGGCATCGTAGGTTTTCAATAAGCAGTCTTCACCGCCCTCGCATAATATGCCATCACCATCAATATCAACGTTATTGAAAGTATTGCTATTGTCGTTATCTACAAACACATCCCAGCCGCTTTCCCATTGTTGGCCGATTGCGCCTTTGCGGTTGATAATGACTTGTACACCGCGCTTTATCGCTTCGCTACGGGCCAAATTTAGCGCTGTCACTAATTCGTTGGCGTGGGTCGTCAATCGGTTGTTGGCAATAGTCTCAGTAAAGCTGGGGATGGCGATACCTAACACTATCGAGGCAATGGCGATGGTGACCATTAGCTCAATCAGGGTAAATCCTGAACGGTATTTCGGCTGTTTGTGCATGATGTGTTGGTATCTCAATGAGTATCTATTGCTAATATTAAAAGTTTGTAAGATCCAGAGTAGAAGAAACGTGCCAATCAATAATGCGATCATGCCTGATTAATGCCATGCCGCCCTGGTTACGAGATACCATGACCTTCGACTGGATTTGGGACGGCTGAAGAGACACTATTTGCAGTGAATTAATAATACTTTGATCTAATCGAGCCATTGAGTCTGTCACAAGAATATCATAATCCATATCCAGTGCAGACATCCTGTTACAGGCTGCACGATAATGTTTATCCTTCAGTTGCTCCGGAGTGACAATAAGAATATCGACATCCGAGTTGCCGTGAAATTTTTCAGTTGCATAGGAGCCGAACAAATACACCGGACAATCAAATCCTTTAAAGGCTTCAATGAGATAGTGCATTATTTCAGCTTTCCTTTTTATTCTGGCTTTTTGAATGAGGCTGGTTTTGTCGTTAATTATTTTCATAAAGTTGTTCCAGAATAGTTATTGTCTTATCCAAAGTAGTCAATGCGGATAGTGCTTGTTTTTTGGTAATAAAACATCAACCGGTGCATCGCAAGCAGAAGGGCGCGCGCAATCGTGTTGTATTGGCTTAGCTTTTGATGAAGATCAATAGTCTCTTCATCAAACACATCGGCTTCAAGCCGTTTGTTGCAATCTTTAGCCGGTTCATGAACGGAATGTATAGGTCTAATCGCTTGGCCTGTGCTGCTGGTAATAAATTTTAGCAGCTTTTCAACGGATTGCTGAGTATGGTAACAGGCGCCATCCTATTTCTTTGATGAGGGCAATATCTGAGCCATTTCAAGGTCGTTCAGCCCTTGCCTTAGCCAGGCGTGCTGGACGCCGTCCTGCGTGGCTATTTGCATCAATTGTTCAGTTTTGTGCATAACTTATGGCAATAGTTCAGTTAATCGCTGCTGATGCCTATAGTAACTGCTTGATAGCTTGTCGTATAGGATTTTAATGATACTTGTGAAGTTGATCATGCCGTAGTTACAGCGTTTTCATATCAGCTTGATTACACCGCGTTGTCGGTAATATTAACAGGCAAACTGGCCTCTGGAGCTAGGGTATTGAATAATCAATGTGGCTTGAAAACGTTGCATTTCGTAAGTCAGGCGTCCGTCATGTTGCTTTGTCGGGATAGCTAGAATTGACTAATTTGTTGTAACGACTCAGCTCCTTGCCAAGTTACCTGAAGTTATACTCGCTCTTTGGTCTGTGTAGGGCGCGCCGCGCGCGCCTTCTCCGATACTTGGGGCAACGTGCCAATCCGTTGGCGCGCGCGGCGCGCCCTACAACAGACACCTTTGACCAAAGTATATGCATAGGGCTAAACTTTTCTGAAGGGTGCTGAGTAGTTACAATTTATTTTTGAAAAGCCGTTTGGATTGAGGCAAAAAGAGGGTTATACAAACCACTGCGGATTTTAACCCTTGCCGCGAGTGCGTGTCTTGGATGATGATTTGTCTTTGGCGGTTTCCAGCGTTTCAAGACGCTTTTCAATAAACTGGATAATCAGGTCGGCAATATCTTTTTCGCTGGCTGCTTCAATGCCTTTTAACCCCGGCGATGAGTTGACTTCCATGATGACAGGGCCATGATTGGAGCGCAACATATCAACCCCGCAGACATTCAGGCCCATTATTTTCGCTGCGCGTACCGCCGTCGAGCGTTCTTCCGGCGTCAAGCGCACTAACGATGCGGAACCGCCGCGGTGCAAATTGGAACGGAACTCACCTTCCGCACCTTGTCGTTTCATTGCAGCAACAACTTTATCGCCGACCACAAAACAGCGGATATCGCTGCCGCCGGCTTCCTTGATAAATTCCTGCACCATGATGTTGGCTTTTAGTCCCATGAAAGCCTGTATAACGCTTTCGGCGGCATTGTGGGTTTCCGCCAATACCACGCCGATTCCTTGCGTGCCTTCCAATAATTTAATCACTAGCGGCGCGCCGCCGACCTGGTCAATTAAGTCGGTAATATCATCAGGGTTTTTGGCAAAACCTGTTACCGGTAAACCGATGCCTTTTCTTGCCAGTAACTGGGTGGAGCGTAATTTGTCGCGTGAGCGCGATATCGCGACGGATTCATTCAATGGTAAGACGTTCATCATTTCAAATTGCCTTAATACGGCGGTGCCGTAAAAAGTGACCGAAGCGCCAATGCGGGGGATAACGGCATCGAATCCGGTCAAGTCTTCACCCCGGTAATGGATGGACGGGTTGTGCGAAGTAATATTCATATAACATCGGAGTACATCCAGGACCCGGACTTGATGTCCTCGCGCTTCCGCGGCTTCAACCAGCCGAGCCGTTGAGTATAATTTGGCGTTGCGCGATAAAATAGCGATTTTCATAATTTCTCGACTGGTGCGTAAAATGGCGCATATTTTGGCATGAAATAATTCAACAAGCATTACAAATAACGTTTTGGTTCTATATCCTGCTGACTGCGCTTTCAGATCAATAAATGCATGCCATTAGCCCTGAAGCAAGATCGATTTTATGCAATAATGTTCATTTTTTCTTCGTACTATTCGCACTACGCCATGTCAGATAGAACCCTGCTAAACAGAAAAGTCCTCGTTACCAGCGCATTGCCTTATGCCAACGGCCCTATCCATTTGGGACATCTGGTCGAATATATTCAAACCGATATTTGGGTGCGTTTTCAAAAACAGCGCGGTGTGCGCTGTTATTATGTTTGTGCGGACGACACGCACGGTACGCCGATTATGCTCAGGGCCGACCGGGAAGGCATTACGCCGGAGGCGTTAATCGAGCGCATCGGCAAGGAACACCTGGCCGATTTTACCGAATTCGGCGTGGCATTCGACAATTACCACAGCACGCATTCCGAAGAAAACAAAGTTTTTTCATCGTTGATTTATACCCGGCTGCGTGATGCCGGACATATCAGCTCACGCACGATTACGCAGGCTTATGACCCTGTCAAGGAAATGTTTTTGCCCGACCGTTTTATCAAGGGCGAATGTCCTAAATGCGGTGCCAAAGACCAGTACGGCGACAGTTGCGAAGCCTGCGGTGCGACTTATTCGCCGACCGAGTTGAAGAATGCGGTATCGGCGATTTCTGGCGAAAAACCGGTAGAAAAAGACTCCGTGCATTATTTTTTCAATCTGGCCGATTTTACCGACATGCTCAGCGAGTGGACTACCGCCGGGCATTTACAGGCCGAAGTCAGCAATAAACTCGCCGAATGGCTGGGCGGCGGTTTGCAGCAATGGGACATAAGCCGCGATGCGCCGTATTTCGGCTTTGAAATTCCTGATGCGCCGGGCAAATATTTCTACGTTTGGCTGGATGCGCCGATAGGTTACATGGCGAGTTTTAAAAACCTGTGCGACAAGCAGGGGCTGGATTTCAACGAGTTCTGGGCAAAAGACAGCGATGCCGAGCTGTATCATTTCATCGGCAAAGACATTATTTATTTCCATGCCTTGTTCTGGCCGGCAATGCTGCATGGTGCGCATTTACGGACGCCGACCGCCATTTTTGCGCACGGATTTTTAACGGTGAACGGCGAGAAGATGTCCAAATCGCGCGGCACGTTTATTACCGCGAGAACCTACCTTGAGCACCTGAACCCCGAATACCTGCGCTATTATTTCGCCGCCAAGCTTAGTGCGGGCGTTGATGATATTGACCTTAATTTCGACGATTTCAGCCAGCGCGTCAACTCCGACCTGGTCGGCAAAGTCGTCAATATCGCCAGCCGTTGCAGCGGTTTTATCGCCAAGCGCTTTGCCGGCAAATTGTCGGCAAGCTGTTCGGAACCTGTATTGTTTGCCGATTTTATCATCGCCAATGCCAGCGTCGCCGACTATTACGAAACTCGCGAATTCGGCAAGGCGATGCGCGAAATCATGGCGTTGGCCGATAAAGCCAATCAGTACATCGACGAGAAAAAACCGTGGCTGCTTGCGAAAGAAGACGGTAAAGAACAGGAATTGCATGAGGTTTGTTCGATGGGCATCAACCTGTTCCGTCTGCTGGTCGCTTATTTGAAACCCGTGTTGCCCGTGTTGGCGGCTGAAGCGGAAAGCTTTTTGAACATAGCCCCGCAAGCCTGGGTTGACGATATGCAGCCGTTATTGAACCATC
>SCST01000042.1 GCA_004299465.1 Methylovulum sp.
CGTCAATTCAAGGCTTGAACCTACTTGCAAATGCAGTGTGTTTAAAATGACTTTAGGCAAGCTGATGATGGTTGCTCCACCGGATTGTCTGATAGCTACCTGGGTCATGGTTATCTCCCTTTCTGATTACGATTAAATATTTTACTATTGTATAACATTTAAGGGCATTATACGATTTCGGTGCTAGAGCTTCGCTAAAAGTCCATAGGTCGGGCATGCTGTTTATGCCCGACAATTGGCGTCAACACTGCCTCTTTTTTAGCCGTGCAGTATCTGCTGTGTTGAATGCTTACAAAAAATAAAGATTTTGCAGGATGCAACCCGTGTATGTTGCTATATAATGCGCATACCAATCCAATATTAACCGAGCCCATACGATGCAGCCTTTTGCCAATGCTACCAAGAAAGCAACCAACATAACCCTCTCGTCAGACGTATTGGCCGAAGCGAAGGCCTTGGGAATCAATATTTCGCAGACTTGCGACCAATTTTTGCGCGAACTGGTGCGTAATGAGCGCGAACGGCGCTGGCTGCAGGATAACGTCGATTTTATCGACGCCTATAATCGAACGGTAGCGGATGAAGGTTTGCCACTGGACGCGTGGCGGTCGTTCTGAAATGCCGCGTTTTGATGTTTATCTTAATACGGGCGCGCAGGCTGCAGTGACGCCGTATCTTCTGGATGTTCAAAGCGATGTGTTGCAAGGGCTGGAAACCCGCGTCGTAGTGCCGCTTCGCAGACGTGATCGTTTTCCTGTTGTCAGTCTTCCTGCTACGCTTATGCCGACGTTCGAGGTAGAAGGTGTCGAATGCCTGCTGGAAACGCCCAAGCTAGCCGCAGTGCCGCGGCGTTTGTTGAAAACGCCAGTCGCATCGCTTGCAGCCAGGCAATTTGAAATTACTGCGGCTCTGGATTTTCTGTTTCAGGGGTTCTGAGAAAGCGAGGATGAGCGGGCAGAATAAGGAACTACTCCCATCTGACTCAAAAAGCGTTGAAGTTTTTGCAAGAGGTCAATATTCAGCCTTTTCCCATCGTAGGGCGCACCGCGCGCGTCTTCTCCGATACTTGGGACAACGTGCCAATCCGTTGGCGCGCACAGCACGCCCTACAACAGAGACTTGTTGAACATTTGTGACAATGGTGTAATCAACCTGGTATGAAAACGCTGTAACATGAGGTGAAGCGATGTCATCATTAATTAAGTTGTAAAGTGTGCGGAACTGGTAGAAAACCACTAAGCTCTTTATAATCCGCATTTACCTGTCTTTCCCGGAACCCGGCTCAAAACAAGCCGCTCGTTAATGAAGCGCGATTAATGGGTTCCGTTCATGGTCCAAATCGCTCATCATGAAGGCACTGGGCCTGTCGAAGGACTTATTTTGCGCTTCCTTAACACTATGCTGATTAAACGACTTATTTTTATTGGCTCTCTGTCTTCCGTTCTTGCTGGTTGTGCGGAGTTTTACGGCTTGCAGCCGCCTGCACCTGTTTATCAGGGCCGTCCCTCCGTTTACCGCGATGCGCCTGCACAGGTCGAACCTGAGCCCGTCCAAAAATCCACGGAGACGGTGCAGGTCAAGCCCTTACCGGAATTTGCAATCACTGCGCCGGTTGAGCTGAAAGCCGAGCCTTTATCGCCGGAACAGGCGCAGTCGCTGTTGACGCCTGAACAGGAACAGGAACTGGCTGCGCTGGAACAAGCGCAGGAACAAGCGCAGGAACAAGCAGAAAATGCTGCGGAACCTGTGCCTGTTGAACCGCAAGCCCCAGTGCCTGGAGCCGTCCAGGAAAATTTACCACCTCCCGCCCCGCCGCCGGCGCCGGTTTTTGAACCGCTAAGCGCTTTTGCACCGTTATCACCCGCAGTCGGCGCCCTGGTGATCGCGGCAAACCAGAATTCTGAAAAAGGCGATTTGCAATCGGCAACGACAACAATCGAACGCGCCATCAGGATCGAGCCGAGGAATGCAACGCTGTATTACAAATTGGCGCTGTTAAGGCTGAAAGAAGCCAAACCCCGCCTGGCCGAAGATTTGGCCAAGAAATCCGCATTGCTGGCGTCTAACGATACCCGCTTGAAAAAGCACAGCTGGTTGCTGATCGCCAAGGCCAGGGAAATGCAGAAGAATTTTGACGGCGCCAAGGAAGCTAAGGCAAAAGCCGATTCGTTTTAAACCCGGTTTGGCGGCTATCGCAGGCCAAACCTACGCCTTTTACCTCTACCTTAAATCATACCGTTAATAATGCAATCAACGCCCTCCGAAGTTTTAACCACATTATCGACCTTGCGAGATTATATTCGTTGGGCGGCCAGCCGTTTTGCCGAGGCCAAGCTCAGTTTCGGTCACGGTACCGTAACGGCGCTCGATGAAGCCGCCGCACTTATCCTGCATACGCTTTACCAGCCTTACGACTTGGCTGAATCTTACCTGGATACGGTGTTGACGCTGGATGAGCGCCAACACGTCATCGACATTATCGACAAACGCATCAACGACAGGGTCCCTGCCGCTTATTTAACCCATGAAGCCATCTTCGCCGGATTATCGTTTTATGTCGATGAACGGGTATTGGTGCCGCGGTCACCGATCGCCGAATTAATCGGGCAACGCTTTTCGCCGTGGGTGCTTGAAGAGCAGGTGGAAGGCATCCTGGATTTATGCACAGGCAGCGGCTGTATTGCCATTGCCTGCGCTTATGCTTTTCCTGATGCGTTTATTGATGCCGTGGAACTGTCTGCCGATGCGCTGGACGTTGCGGAAAAAAATATCAGGGAACATCACCTGGAAAGCGCCGTAACCCTGTATCAATCGGATTTATTTGAGGCGCTGCCTAATAACCATTACGACATTATCGTCAGCAATCCGCCTTATGTCTGCCTGGAAGAATGGCAGCAATTGCCTGCGGAATTTCGCGCCGAACCGGACATCGGCTTTAAAGGCGGCGAATCCGGGCTGGATATTGTCATACGCATCCTTGCCGATGCCGATAATTACCTGACCGACAAGGGTATTTTAATCGTTGAAGTCGGCAGTAGCGCCGAAACCCTGCAAAATGCCTTCCCGGATGTGCCGTTTTATTGGCTGGATTTTGAACGCGGCGGCACCGGCGTGTTTTTACTGACGGCTGAACAGGTTAATCTTTATCATCATTTATTTTTGGCGGCGTTAAGATAATGTCAGGTAACTCGATAGGAAAATTATTCACGGTCACGACCTTCGGCGAAAGCCACGGTCTTGCGCTAGGCTGCATTATCGACGGTTGCCCGCCCGGCATGGCCTTGACCGAAGCCGATATACAACGGGACCTGGACCGCCGGAAACCGGGTACATCCAGGCATACCACGCAACGACGCGAAGCCGATGAGGTCAAAATCCTGTCCGGCG